>NZ_JAYUPA010000066.1:0-6698 GCF_043760365.1 Armatimonas sp. | reverse complement strand
TGGGATTGTCGGTGGGTTTCTCCTGAACCACTTGCAGCTCGTAGCGCTTGGGGCAGCGCAGGTACAGCTCGGCATCGGGCGCTTTGACCTCCGGGCGCGTGCCGGGTTGCTCGCGAACCGGCGGCGGCTCCAGCGTGTCGCTACTGCGCCAGAACACGGTCTCGACGCCGTTCACGTTCTCAAGACAGTCCAGCAAGGGCGAGGGCCGCGCACTCATGCGACCGTGCTTCACGGCGCGAGAGAGCACCAGATGATCGCGGGCACGGGTCAGTGCGACAAAGAACAGCCGCGCCTCTTCATCGGAGGCCACGGTTCCAGGCTCCTCTTTAGCCTCGTCTTCTTTTTCGTCGCTGTTTTCCGCAGGCAGCGGCGTGAGGAGGCCGGGCATGGGGCGCGGGGGAAAGCGGCCCACGGCGAGATTAGGAACAAAGACCACAGGGAACTCTAGGCCCTTTGCACCGTGAACCGTGAGCAGCCGCACCGCGTCCTCGTTCTCGTTGGCAGGAGCCGACGGCGCGGTTCCCAGGCGTGTCAGGCGGCGCAGGTGCTCTAAAAACGCCCGAATGGGCCGTGTCTCGCCAAGGCGCAGAATCGCCTCGCGCTCTCGAAACGTGAGCGCAAGCATCAGTAGACTCGTCACCGCCTCGGGTTCGGCAAGCGTGCGGGCCATGCCCTCAGCACCGTAGAGCATCGCGATCAGAGAGTCGTAGGCATCGGCGTTTGTCTCGATCTGCTCCTCCAGCCTTGCCAGTAGCATCCGCACATCGGGGCGGGTAAGCAGGCCGCCTTCATCGGGGCCGGGGCCGACGGGAATCCCCCGCGCGACTAGGGCTTTCTTCAGGTTGCGTGCCTGGCTTCGGGTGCGACAGAGCATCGCCAGCTCGCGCCAGGCATAGCCCTCGTCCACATAGGCTTGCATGCTCGCCGCCATGCCCTCCGCTTGCCCGGCATCGTGGGGGGCGATAGCAAGCGTTGTCGAGGCCAAGCCCTCACGGCGCGGCTCCCAGACCTCGCCGCCCTCACCGCTAGCCTGTCCAAAGAGCGTAACCAAGCCAGGGCGCGAGCGATAGTTCACTGCCAAATCCATGCGCCGTCCGCCGGGGAAGTCCTCGGCGAAGCGCGCCACATTGGCGGGCGACGCGCCGCGAAAGGCGTAGATCGCCTGCCGCAGATCGCCCACGGCCCAGAGCGCCGTGCCATCGGGCCCCGTGAGAAGCTGCACGAGTCGTGCGCCCGAGCGGTTGATGTCCTGGTACTCGTCCACTAAGACCTGCCGCCACTTGCCCCGCTCCCCTGCCAGCACATCCGAGTAGGCTTCGAGCAGCCGCAGGGGCCGCACCACTAAGTCCGCGAAGTCCAGCGCCCCGTGCTCCTTGAGCAGGCCCTCGTAGGCCGCGTAGAGCCGGGCGATATCTTGCCAGATCTCATCGCCGCTCGCTTCGGCGCGCACTGCCAGCTCCTCGGGCGTGATCCCACTCTCTTTGACTTTCGAGATCGCACGCAGTGCCTCGGGCAACGGGTAGGCCGGGTCGTGGATGTAGCGCAGCGGCCCCAGCTCAATCAAGGCGATGCGGCGCTCTAAAAGCGCAAACGCCTCGGCTTCGGTGAGCATCAGTGGTCTTGGAGGAAGCCCGGCAAGCTTCCAGTGTCGGCGCAGTAGATCCAGACCATACGAGTGAAACGTAGTAATCGCTGCCCGCGCCGCAATGGTCTCGTCCTCGCTGGCGATCCGCTCGCGCATCTCCTCAGCGGCTTTTCGTGAGAACGTGAGCGCCAGAATATTCTCGGGGCGAACCTGCTTCTCGCGCACCAGAAACAAAACCCGCGCTGTGAGGGTACGTGTCTTGCCCGTGCCCGGCCCCGCACCGACGAGAAGTGGCCCGTAGTCGGCTTTTGCAGCAGCCTCTTGCGACGGATCCAGCCCCGCCGCGAGGCTTTTCTCGACGGGAGTTTTCTCTAAAATCGGGAGCACGAGAGGCGCGGTGAGCTGCGCAATGACCGTGGCGAGCGGCAGACCAAGCTTCTCCGCCATCTCCACGGCATCGAGCTTGTCGTCTATAAAGAGCTTTCGGGCAAGCGGCGCGGGCAGCAGGAACTCGCGGGCGTAGACATTGGCCTCGGTCTCGCGGCGCTGGCGGGGGCCGTAGCCATTTCCGGCGTTCTCAGGCGTCTCAGCCAAGTCACCTTCGTCGCAGCGGCACTCCTCGGGGCTATGGTGGAGTTTTAAATGCCCCAGCTCATGTGCGAGAATCAGCCGCCGCTCCTGAAGGCTGGCATCGTCGCGCACCCACACGGCCGATGCCTCGATATCTAGCACAGCGTGGGAGGTAAAAAGTAGCGGGTCGCGGCGCGGGCGGGGGCGCACGCTCAGCCCTGCGGCGGCGAACGCGGCCTCCAGCAGGGCATCAGCACTTACGCTTAACGTCTCGGGAAGGGCATCGCGGTCGGCGCGAGCATGGGAACGGGCACGGCTCCAGTCAGAGATCACGCGCTATTGTAGGCCTAAAAACGCCCGTTTGCTCGGTACAATGTCTTTATGCAAAACAAAGAAGTGCTGCGGCCTTTGATCGAGCCGCTTCTCACCGAGGCGCGAGGGTTACTGGCGACGGAGCCGGGCATTGAGGAACGCGCAAGCGTCCTGATCCGGCTCGCACGCGCCGAAGCGGCGATTGGCCAGCCGGATGCGGCGAAGAAGACGCGGGCCGATGCCGTGGCACTCATGCGTGGCGCACCCGTAGACGATCCCAAGCTCAGCCCGATGCTCTGGCCGATGGTCACGATTGCCCACGACGATGCGGGCGATGCGGCAGGCGCAAAAGCACTCTTTGCCGAGGGTGTACAGCGGGCACAGAAACAGAAAGCGCCCGAGTGGCGCTTCTACGGCCTCGCGTGGCTGGCGGTCTATCAGGCAAATCCGAAGAACGCCGCTGCGGCAAAAGCGACGATGGCACTGGCCGTGAAGTCCGCGCCCACGGTCGCCGCCAGCTCCGAGGGACGCTCGATGCAGACCAGCCTTCTGGAAGAGATCGGGGAGTTTGCGGCGGCAAAGGCACGCTTACTGGCAAATAAGGGCGATATTGCCAATATCGTGCTGGCGCTGGGCAATCTCGCCACCAAGCAGGCCAAGGCGGGCAATAAAGCGGGGGCGAAAGCCACACTCGCCGAGGCACTGAAGCGCAACCAGACCATTAAGGAGGCGATGGAGCGGCGCATGACACAGGAGTTTCTACTGGGCTACTTTGTGCAGATCGGCGACAGCGCCACAGCCAAGAAGCTTGCGGGCACCGATCCTAAGGCACGTAAGTCGGTCGCGGAGGCCCTGGCAGAAATGGGCGATGTGGCAGGGGCACGAGCACTCTTCTCCGAGCCACTCCCTGCCCTGGTGTACGCCCTCGCGACGAAAGCGAAAGTCGGCGAGGCCCAGAAAGAGGCGGAGCGCGTGCTCGCCAATCCGAGTAGTGTCATCATGCAGGACGAGCCGATTCGCCTTCTGGGAGCGGTTGCGGCTGCCCAGGCAAAGTCCGGCGACACGGCGGGAGCAACCGCCACGCTGGAGCAAGCCCGCAAGCGCATCGCGAGCGACACTACCTTCGGGGACAAGCGTCTGGTGCTCTTTGCCAGCCTCATTGAGAGCATTATCACCGGCGGCAAGCGCGAGCGCTAGCTTCAACATTTTACGTCTCGGCTCGCTTGCCAAAGGGGAAATGGCAGTTAGCGTCGAAGAGTAATGCTAGAACTTATGAATATTCTAAAGCTTGCTTCGTGTGCGCTGCTGAGCGCCGTCTGTGTGGGGATGAGCCTGGCAATCCCCACGCCCCCCGTTCAACGAGGGGGAACGGGAGGGGTTGTCTTCAACCGGGACATTCGCCCGATTCTCTCCGACAACTGCTTTGCCTGCCACGGCCCGGATAAGAACAAGCGCCAAGCGAACCTGCGGCTCGATGGCCCGAATCGTGCAGTGATTCCGGGGGATATTCTGGCCAGTACCCTGGCACAACAGATTCGTAGCGGCGCGATGCCCCCCCCCGACTTTCACAAGACACTCACCAACACGCAAAAGCAGCTTCTCCTGCGCTGGATTGGCGAGGGCGCGGCGTACCAGAAGCACTGGGCCTATGAAATGCCGGTGAAAGCGGCGATCCCAGCGGGCAAGAACCCCATTGATTTTCTGGTGCAGAAGCGCCTTAGGGAGCTCACGCTCAAGCCCTCACCCACGGCGGACAGACGCACGCTGATCCGGCGGCTGTCGTTTGACTTGCTGGGCCTGCCGCCCTCGCCACAGGAAGTGGCCGCGTTTGTGAGTGATAAAGCCCCCGATGCGTACGCGAAATTAGTGGAGCGCTTGCTGGCCAATCCCCACTACGGCGAGCGGATGGCGCAGGGCTGGCTGGATGTGACCCGCTTCGCGGACACCATTGGCTACCACAGCGACACGCCGCGCAATGTCTGGCCGTACCGCGATTATGTGATCAACGCCTTTAACACCAACAAGCGCTTCGATAGATTCACTCAAGAGCAGCTCGCGGGCGATTTACTGCCCGATGCCTCGCAAGAAACCCGGGTTGGGTCAGCGTTCAATCGGCTGCTTCTGACGACGGAAGAAGGCGGTGGACAGCCCAAAGACTACGAGGCGCGCTACCTAACCGACCGAGTGCGTGCCGTTGGGACAGTCTGGATGGGGCAGACCACGGGATGTGCTAACTGCCACGACCACAAGTTCGATCCCCTCACGCAGCGCGATTTCTTCCGCCTCGGGGCATTCTTCGCCGATATTGAGGAGGGCCTCATCGGTGCTCGCGAACCCGGAATGCTGGTTCCCACTGCCGAACAAACCCGTGAGCTGGCGAGCCATGAGGCGCGTGTTGCCACCCTTCAGCAGCGCTTCGATGCGATCTGGAAGCCCCTCAAGACGATAAACACGGCGGCGCTTGGGGGGACGACTCTTACCGTCCAGCCCGACGGCGCGGTTCTGGCGAGTGGTCCCAACCCGGACAAGAACACCTACACGCTTGAGACGGGAATCTCAGGGACGCTCACGGGGCTACGTCTGGAAGTGCTCCCCGATCCGTCGCTTCCCGCGCGCGGCCCGGGCCGCGCGGGCAACGGCAACTTCGTCCTGAGTGAGCTGATCGCGCAGCGCATCACGCCCGGCGCGGAGCCGCAGAAGCTTATTTTTTCAAAGGCACAGGCATCTATTGAGCAGGCCTCGTCTGCGGAGGCCCACCCCGACAAGCGCTGGAGCGCCGCCTCGGCACTGACCCCTGACAGCTTTGGCTGGGCGATCTTGCCCGATGCAGGAAAGCCCCATGAGCTGGTGGCCACCTTTGCGGAGCCCCTCACCCTCGCCGAGGGCGAGACACTCCGGCTCACTCTGGTGCAAAACCACGGCACGGATCACAATTTAGGCAAGTTCCGGTTCACGGCCCTTACCGGTGCCGAGGTGCCCGAGACTCTAAAAAAAGAGCTCACCGATGCCAAAAAAGCAAGAACTGACTACGAAGCCAGCATTGGCCGCTGCCTCGTCACGGTCAAAAACACCAAGCCCCGCACCGTGCGCATTCTCCCGCGTGGCAACTTCCTCGACGAAACCGGCGAAGCCGTCACGGCAGCGACTCCAAGCTTTCTCCCCAAAAGCACAAGCGGGAGTCGGCTCGATCTCGCCAACTGGCTGGTGAGCCGCGAGAACCCACTCACGGCGCGTACGGTGATGAACCGGCTCTGGAAGCAGTTCTTTGGGACAGGGCCAAGCAAGGTTCTGGACGATCTCGGGGCGCAGGGGGAGCCCCCCACCAACCCCGCGCTGCTGGACTGGCTCGCCTGCGAGTTTCGAGACAGTGGCTGGGATATGAGGCACATGGTGCGCCTAATGGTAAATAGTAATACCTACAAGCAAGTCTCGACAACAAGTAAAGCGCTTCTCGCCGCCGACCCCTACAACCGTGAGTACGCCCGCCAGAGCCGCTTTCGTTTAGAGGCTGAGGAAGTGCGCGACAATGCGCTCGCAGTCTCCGGGCTGCTCTCGCTCAAGCTCGGGGGGCCGTCGGTGAAGCCGTATCAGCCGGAGCGCTACTGGGAGAACTTAAACTTCCCCGTGCGCGACTGGATAGCCGATAAGGGAGAGAGCCAGTACCGGCGCGGGCTCTACACCTGGTGGCAGCGTAGCTTCTTACATCCCTCGATGCTGGCCTTCGATGCCCCCAGCCGCGAGGAGTGCACCGCCGAGCGCAACCGCTCCAATATCCCCCAACAAGCCCTGGTCTTACTCAACGACCCGACCTATGTGGAAGCTGCCCGTGCCTTTGGTGTTGGTATCCTCACCCAAACCGGTGGTTCACCTGAGCAAAAACTCACCTGGGCGTGCCAGCAAGTGCTCCAGCGCAACCCCAGCCCAACGGAGCAAAAGACCCTGCTCAGTGTTTACAATCAGCAACTGACTGCTTACAAAATGGACAGCACCGCCGCGGAGGCACTCCTAAAAACCGGCTACGCCCCACTACCGGAAAAGCTCGACAAAGCCGATCTCGCTGCGTGGACACATGTGGCGCGTGTGCTCCTGAACCTTCACGAAACGATTACACGACCGTAACTGATCCTCCGCCTAAAGGTGGGGGCTTTGACAGTGGAGGCAGGCCGAAACCGCTTCCCCGTCTATAGGGCAAGTTACATTGCCCCGTGCCTTGGAAGCAATATTCAGAGCT
>NZ_JAYUPA010000065.1:0-6702 GCF_043760365.1 Armatimonas sp. | reverse complement strand
CTGCGCCTTGAAGTAGGACTTCGGCTGGAAACGTGCGCCAGAAAATCCTGCCACCAGGTTGGTGGGGAAGCTATCGCGCCGAGAGTTGAACGCTTGCGCCGCTTCGTTGAAGCGCATCCGCTCCACCGTAATTCGGTTTTCCGTCCCTTCGAGCTGTGCCTGTAGATCGCGGAAGTTCTCCGTAGCCTTGAGGTCAGGGTACTTTTCCACAACCACCAGCAGCCTAGAGAGTGCCGAGGAGAGTCCATCCTGCGCCTGCTGCGCCTTCGCGAATTGTGCCGGGTCACCGGTGGGGTTTGTGGTTGCCTGCCCTACCTTAGCCCTAGCCTCGGTGACGGCAGTAAAGGTGCTCTTCTCGAACTCAGCCGCGCCTTTGACTGTCGCGACCAAGTTGGGAACGAGGTCCTGACGGCGCTGGTAGGCATTCTCCACCTGCGCCCACTGCGCCTGAACGCCTTGATCTAGTTGGATAAGCTTGTTGTACGTGGCGATGGTGGAAAAAACTATCAGGAGCAGAACACCGAGCGCCACCAGACCGGCGACATTAGTCCTCTTTCGAATAGGCATTCTATTCACGCTCTGGATCTGCAGTGGGGTCTTCAGGTGTTATGGTGTGTGTCTGAAGATAGGTCTGCATGGTGCTGTGGAGGATTTCATGTGCCCGCACGGTCTCGTCTTTACTTCCGTGAAGGACGACGAGAAACTCCCCAGCCTGAAGGCGTTCCTGGTACTTGAGCGCCTGATCTCGGGGAATCCCTGATGCCACCAACCCATTGACGAGCGCCCCGACTCCCGCCCCGCTGATGGCTCCGGCGATGAAGCCCGCGAGCGGACCGGCGATGAGCAAGCCACCCACGATCGGGAGGGCAAATAAGCCCAGCATTAGACCAAAGAAGCCGCCGAAAAAGGCACCTTCCTTCGCCCCTTCCAATACTGCATCCGCCGGGCGGTAGAAGCCTTGGATGTCCTCATGCGTCTCGAAGTTGCGCCCAATGATGGAGACCTGGTTGATGGGCAGACCGCCCGCAGCGAGACGCCGAACGGCTGTCTCCGCCTCTCTGTGATCGCTAAAACTCGCCACGACCGCCTTGTCGAAAGTGGTAGACGTGGTGTCAGAAAGTGCGTTGTTCATGCCGTTTTACTTGGCCTTCATTTTCGACATGTCGTGTCCCATCATGCCACCGTCTTTCATCATGGGACACTGCATCATGGAGATTTTGTCGCCACTTTGCATGTGCTCCATCATGTGGCCCATCATCTGCGACTGCATGTTTCCCATCATTTCCTGGCGGGTGGTGCGCTGGGCAACCAGCTCACTGATGACAGCAGCCATTGCTTTCATTTTCTGATCACCCGACGCTTTATCCATCGTGGCCATCAGTCCCTTTAGTTTTACATCTTGGGCTTTGGTAGAGGCTTCCTTCTTCTGATGCATCTGCATCATCATCGCACAGTGCTCTGGCATCTTAGCTGCCATACCCGTTTTATTTGGTTGTTGCACTCTAGAGTTTGGTTGTTGTGCAAGTGTCGGAAGGCCAGCTAGCAGAAACGTTGCTGCCATCAGTCCCAGTGAAAAAGTGTTTTTCATAAAAATCCCTTACTCTTTCTGGAGAGTGCGGGTACACACCGCTGGTTCCGCTTATCTCTCACTTACATTCTTCTTACCTATTCAAAGAGAAGCATCCGCAAAACGACGGATTCAACAAATCATCCGGTTCAAGTCCCAGATATCAGGGAACCTTCGCTTCTTGCTGGGCGTCTGCTATGGCATGAGATACCCAGTGGGGGTATACTCTAGGTAATCTAATGTTTCGCAAGCACACGATTCTCATACTCGTCTTCGCAATGATGACGACCTTCCTGGCTCCGGCCCGGCTCGTGCTCGCTTGCCAGCTGCAATCGCAGAGCACCGCTTGCCCCATGATGGCAGTGATGTACAAGGCGGAAGGGTTATCCTGCTGCGCGAAGAAGGCGACTTCACCAGACGCTCATAATGCGGAAGCAAAACAAGGCCTTTATGATTGGTCTCCCTCAGTTCATTGGCCGAAGCAGGAGCCTGAGGTAATGCCTTAGTACTCCGTGGCCTGCCCAAGGGTGATGACCGAATCATCCCACTACTCCACCACTAACCCAGTCACTGTTTGCCTCTATCCTTGCCATCGTCCTTTGATACGAATAGGCGTCCTCCGGTCAACCCATTCGTAGAACCATCGGGCGGGGTTGCCCGCGTTGAGGGGAACCCGGATGCAACCGTGCGACGCCGGGTATCGCGGCACACTGCCGAACCCATGAATAAAGACGTTGCCGTTCACCTGGACACTGTAGGGCATGGGCGCGTCGTTGTACAGACCAGAGTAATGCATCCGTGACTTGTAAGGCCCCGCAGTGAACTCGCCCGTTGGGGTTCGGCTACCAGAGCGCCCCGTACTCACCGCAGTTTCCAACAGGAGCGTATCCCCCTGCCAGGCGCGGAGCCGCTGGGTAGTACAGTCCACTTCGACACGCTTCGCGCCACGAGTGACTTGCAGCGAGCGTCCCCCGCTTTTGATCGTCACCGTACCACTGGTGGCGTCCCACACGACCTCTCCTCCCAGGTAGCGCAACGCGCTCACGGCAAGAAGAGCCGTGCCGTCGGGAAGTCGCCTCACGGTACCTGCTGAGGTCACCGAGCGGTCATTGATGTAGAGAGTCTGACCCGCCTGCTCCCAGTGAACCGACCAGCCGAGGACATCGGTGACTTTTCGTACGCCAACAAAAAGGGTGTTCGGTTTTCCGGCGAAGGTGATCCCACTCAGGGCCTGTGCCCAGGCACTCCCACTGCTCATGGCTAGTAGCAAGGCAAGTAGGATCACAATTCGTGAGCCCCTTGGTGTCGTGTAGTCTTTCAATGTTTCGTGTAGTCTTTCAATTTGAGTCTTCCTGCGTTTCCACTCGTCCATGCGTACAGATCCCTTTCTTTAGGGAAACAGTATACGCGAGGAGCACAGCAGACGTGATCTGTCTGCTAGAGAAGTTCACGAAAGGTATGTGCGTTCGCCAAGTCGGTCAGCACGGCAGGTACGGGGAGCCCTGTTAACAGACGATACCGAATCGCCTGCAATGTCAAGGCGTGTAAACCCAGCTCATACGCTCGCAATGCATCACGAGCCTCCGCTTCACTGGTTTCAGGGTGGTACTCGATACCCACTTCTTGCCCCTCAAAATGTATGGTAATACGCTCGGTCATCGTAATTCTCCCTCACTGTAATCGCTAAGCTAACTCTGAGTATGCCACAAGACACTCCGGTTTAATATGACAATGGGGATCAAGCCCTCCAATAAACCCGCTGTTACTCAGGATGAGGTAAAGATCCTGCGGCTGTACAGCGCGAGGGCGGCTTCCTGGTTTTTTGGCGGGATGCTGGCTGTTGACAAGTTCGTTCATGTGCTTGAACTCCAGCACGAGCCCGAAGATAGCCGTGACTATGCCACTCTGGGTGGATTTGTCATATCGCGTATGGAGCGTATCCCCCAGCCAGGGGATCACTTTGAGTAGTCTGACTTCCGCTTCGAGGTTCTGGACATGGACGATCACCGGGTGGACAAGGTACGGGTAGAAAAAGTGGCGAACCTCTGGAGTCAATGGTATTATTAACCCGAGTTAAATTAACTATGGTTAATACATTGCGCGAACGACACCTCGGTAAGGCGACAGGCGATACGCTCAAAGCGATCCATACCCTTCAAACGGAGAGAGCACCCGCAGCTCCCTCGGCGATTGCGGAGCGCACCGGGACATCGCGCGCTTTTGTTACCAAGATGCTTCAGGGGATGGAACGCGACGGCCTGGTGGACTACACTCCCTACAAAGGAGCGCGTCTGACCGTGCAGGGGGAGCGTCTGGCTCGGGAGCTCTCACGCCACCACCGCCTCCTAGAGCGCTTTCTGACGGATATTCTCGGGTTCTCTCCTGAGGGAGCCCATAGGGAGGCGGAGCGGCTAGAGCACGTGATCTCCGAGGAGTTCGAGGAGCGTCTTGCGGCGTTTCTCAACCACCCGACCACCTGCCCACATGGCTCCCCCATCCCGGAGCCAGAGACAGGCACGAATTAAACAAAAACAGGCTCAGGTGTTAGAGCACCTGAGCCTGCGAAGAGGCGGATACGCGGTACGCTCCTCCCCCGTCAGGGATATTGTACCGTGCCTCTGCCCCAAGCAAAGAGAGGTATGCATGCGAAAAACGACGGTCGTGGTGGGTGCTCTCACTACGATAACGCTCTGGGGAAGTCTGGCTCAGGCCCAGGAATCTCCTCCCGCTAAAAGTCCGATTGTGACGGATCGGCCCGATTTCACGGAGTCCAATCAGCTGGTTATGCGCGGAGCCTTGCAGCTAGAGAGTGGCTTTACCCTCACCAATCAGCGCGGCGGAGGTCGCACGGCGGGACTGCCGGAGCTTCTCTTGCGCTACGGCGCTTCCTCAGGAGTCGAGTGGCGGGTTGGGGTGCCTGGCTTTGAGCGAGTTACGGCAAACGGTGTGCCTGCTCTGAGTGGCTTTGGGGATACCTATCTTGGTCTGAAGCTTCCGTTACCTGCGCTGAAGAATGGGACAGAGCTTGCGCTGATTCCGGCGTTCTTTATCCCCAGTGGGAAAGCAGGGATCGAGAGTGAGGCCACCCAGCCCGAAGTGAAGCTGGTCTGGGCGCACGGGCTTGCAAGGGAGAGGAGCCTGAGCGGAATGCTCTATGTCTCGGTGCCCCAAGAAGAAGGAAAGCGGCAGCAGCGTCTCCAGCATACTGTCTCTTATGGCCTGCCACTGGGAAAAGGAACGGGAATGTTTATGGAAGCGGTTACTGATATCGGTCAAGGCGTTGCAGCTGCCCACCAGCTCCATAGTGGCGTGACATTCCAGCCCAATGCAACAAGCCAGTGGGACATTCATTTTGGTATGGGCCTGAACCGGCAGGCTCCTCACGGATTTATCGCTGCGGGCTACTCCGTGCGTTTTGGAGGTTCACAATGATCGGCTCCACAGACAATAAGACGCTTCCTTCTCTTTCGGAAGCCTATCGGAGTGTCGTCGTCCCAAAGAGTGGTTCGCCTTGGCGACGGCTCCTAGCCTTTGCGGGCCCTGGGTATCTGGTGAGTGTTGGCTACATGGACCCGGGCAACTGGGGTACGGATATCGCGGGCGGGGCAAAGTACGGCTACACGCTGCTCTGGGTGATCCTGGCGAGCAACTTGATGGCGATCTTGCTCCAGACCCTCTGTGCACGCCTCGGGCTCGTCACGGAAAAAGACCTGGCGCAGGCGTGCCGCGACTACTACAAGAAGCCCGCTGCCATCGCCCTCTGGCTGCTCTGCGAGGTGGCGATTATCGCCTGCGATCTGGCGGAGGTGATTGGAAGCGCAGTCGCACTAAACTTACTTGTGGGCATCCCGCTTCTGTGGGGCGTCTTGATCACGGGGCTGGACGTCCTGCTGCTGCTAGGGCTGATGAAATTTGGCTTTCGCAAGATTGAGGCACTCGTTATCACACTGGTGGGGACGATCGCGGTCTGCTTTGCCCTCCAGCTCTTCTATGCCCACCCGGACTGGGGCGGGGTCGCTCGCGGCCTGGTCACTCCGCAGCTCCCCGACAAAGAGGCGCTCTTTATCTCGCTGGGGATCCTTGGGGCGACAGTGATGCCCCACAATCTCTATCTGCACTCGTCTATTGTTCAGACCCGTGCCTACGAGAAGACTCGGGAGGGACTGCGCCACGCACTGCGCTCCGCCACAGTTGATACGGTCATCGCGCTTGGAATGGCCTTCTTCGTCAACGCCGCGATTCTGGTGGTCGCTGCCGCCGCGTTTCACGCCAATGGAAAGTTTGAGGTCGCGGGACTGGAAGAGGCGCACGTGCTCCTGAAGCCGATGCTAGGAGGAGCCGCCGCCACTGCCTTTGCCATTGCGCTCCTCGCCAGTGGGCAGTCGTCCACGATCACGGGAACGCTTGCAGGTCAGATCGTGATGGAGGGCTTTCTCAATATTCGTATCGCCCCCTGGCTGCGTCGGCTTATAACCCGCGCCTTGGCGATTGTTCCCGCCATGATCCTGATCGGGATTAGTGGTGGTAAGAACACGGTTTTTCTGCTCACTCTCTCCCAGGTGGTGCTCTCGATGCAGCTCTCGTTTGCGATTTTCCCACTCCTGTCCTTCACCTCGGATAAGAACCGAATGGGCGAGTTCGTCAACCCGCTCTGGCTGAAACTCTTAGGACTTATCGTCTGCGTCCTGATTGCCGGGCTCAATATCAAGCTTCTCTGGGATGTCTTAGGGCCGCTCTGGGTCTGCTTGGGTGCAGGGGTTATGGCCGCTTTTGCCGCTTGGGTGACTTGGGGCTACAAAGAGAAATAAGTGTGTAAACTTTAGTGAATTGTTGTGGCTTGATTCTGCTATTCTGAAGTGGGCACGACGACCTTGAGCTTTGCGATCCTCCCATGATGCAGATCGATACCCTATCGGTTTCCGTGCCTTTGTAGCTGCTCTCGGAAGGTGCCGCCAGATGTGTCTGCATCTTACGCGATTTATACAGTGCCTCTTTCGAGGCCAGCGCCACATCCTGTGATCAAGTTCCAACAGCGTGTGCTAGGCGGTGCCTTCACGATCACTATCGAGTCCTGGCAGGTGCCCGATCTGCCAGCCTGCATTGTTTAGGAAGTCCGCGACAGCCGTTCCGGGGGG
>NZ_JAYUPA010000064.1:0-2392 GCF_043760365.1 Armatimonas sp. | reverse complement strand
CTTGCGGGAACGGACTACCAGGTGAAGCTCTTCGATCTCTGTGATGAAGGCTTCCACCTGCGGATCATCGATCCCAGAATGAGCAGGTTGGCTCTGCCTGGAGACCCGCTTATCGTTGCGATTCACATCGCCAACAGTGAGGTCGGGCTACGGGCAGTGACGATAGATGCGTGCGTCTTTCGTGAGATTTGCTCCAATGGGGCCGTGCGCAAAGTGGGTGGTAAGAGCCTGCTCCGGCAGCGACATATCCATGTCGCCCAGGCGCAGTTCGTGCCCTCACTGCGTGAGGCAATCGGTCAGGCAACGGTCGTGGCGGCGGCATTCATCGAGCAGATGGTGCTCTCCACCAAGACCAATATCCCTGATCCTGCCAGAGCCATTCAGGTTATCGCGGACATGTGGAATCTCTCGAAACAGACGGTTGAGTACATCAAGTTCGGGCTACTGGGCGAGACGCACCAGGACACGATGTACGGGCTTCTCAACGCGGTGACCAACGCCGCGCAGAAGCTGCCCGTCGAGAGTCGCTTTGAGCTTGAGACGATGGCAAGTCTGCTGATTGATACGACCGACACCAGTCGGGACGGTCAGGCACTACGCCACCGGATACTCACTCCCAGATCCCTGGTATCCCCGTGAAAGGATTGGAATTTGTATGAGCCAGGTCGTCCCTCAGATAGATAAGCGGCTTGCTGCTGTCTGCCAGCGCTTCCGGGCATTGGCAGAAGACATTGAGGAGAAATGGCGCTTCGGTGTCGTTCACTTAATGGTGGAAGAGCACGTGATCCAAGCGCATCGTGGCTGGCGTATCGAGGTTGCCGTTCCCGAGCTTGACGACTATATCGGCGAGCCGGAGGACGGCGAACTCGTGCCGCTTCCCCCGAGCGTAGAGGAAGCCCTCGAACTGCTAAAGCAGATCCTAACGACCTGTCGAGGCGTTCGGGGCATTGACTCGCCTGCGGTACCCAAGCCCGAACAGCTCCATGCTGTGGAGGCACTACTCAAGAGATCACCCCTCAAGCGGAGTTAGCTCCGTTTCTCGTTTCCCCAAATCCCCGGGCCATGCTGCCCGGAGACGGGAAGTTCATGGCTCGGTGACGCGGAGCCCATCTTCGGCTACGCCGAATGAGGTCGCCGCACTTTTTACCAAAGAAAGGAACCCTACCCATGAATCTGGACGAGGCGAGGACACTTGCCAACGTCAACGACCGGGCGCAGCGGCTTTTCGAGGACGGATATCGCATCCGCTCCCTTGATAGCAATCTGCACCTGATTCGCTCCGAACACGGAGCCACCTACACCCTGGATCGCAGTGAGCAAAGCTGCACTTGCCCCTTCTATGCGAAGCACGGCGGGCGCTACTCCTGCAAGCACGTTTTAGGCTGGAAGAAGCTCCAAGTTTCACAATGGTCACACGTTGCCCGGCTCAGCGCACGCTGGGAAGCAGTGGCTCAGGAGGCAAGCATCGAGCAAGTCTTGATGACTGCTGCCAGAGTGCTCCAGCAACGTCTGGAGGTACCACTATGCCTATAAATCCACATGGCATGTCTCTCCTGACAATCTCCCGCTACAAAGGCGGAAGGCACTGGGCAGTACGAGAAGCCGATACCGGCTCTCTCGTTGTCGTCACCGTCTACCGAAAAGGCGCTGCTGAAGTCGTGCGAAGGCTCACCGGGCAAGTCCCGGAAAGAGCCAAGCGACAGAAGCGTGAGACCTTCGTCTACGAAGCCAAGCCCGCTAGGGAGGTGACTTCATGAGCCAAGAAAAGCCCCCAACAGGCTATCAACGCCCCATCAAGTTTCTCCTAGGCAAAGTCTACGTCACTCCAGCCGCCGTCGAGGCCCTGATCCGAAATGAGGAAGAGCTAATGCACCTACTCAAGCGGCATCGGGAAGGCGACTACGGCGCGGAGATGTGCTACGACGACCGCGTTGTAAACGAGGAATCCATCAAGCGCGGTGGTCGCGTCCTCTCTAGCTACACCCTCAAAGACGGAACCGTTATCTGGATCACCACGAGTGCGGGCTGGCAAGAGACTCTGGCGCTTGTCAGGGAGGAGTACTGAAAATGTCCTCTCCCAAGATCGTTGAACTGAGCCTGAGCGATCAGGTCTTCACCTTCACCGACGCAACGGGTATCGAATGGCACTGGAACGCAAGCCTTGGCTACCGGCTCATCGAGCTGGCACCGCGCGAAGTGTTGGAGTTCTACCCCAGTGATAGCGGGATAGACATGGCGCATCTGCGCCAGCGCTATCCCAGCCTGAACGAGGAGTACGCTAAGACAGTAGACCTGTCAAAGCCGATCCTCTTTCTTCCCTTCCACGATGGCACCTCGGTGCTGATCGACGGTTGGCATCGGTTGAGCCGCGCCGTCATGGAAGGCATCCCTT
>NZ_JAYUPA010000063.1:0-2396 GCF_043760365.1 Armatimonas sp. | reverse complement strand
GGACAAAGAGGCGTGTTTAAGCCCACGAGCGAGGTGAGTACGAAGGTAGCCGGAATATGAGCCGATGTAGCGAAGCTCGATGTAGCGCACGGCAAGCTCAATGCAGGCGGGATCTTTTGCACGAACACCCTCAGCAATTTTGTAGAGCGTCGTGCGGTACTGTAACCAGTTCTTGCGATCAGGAAGCCAACTCGGTGAGCGGTCAGGAAGCCAACTCGGTGAGCCAATGTCAAACGAGCCACCCAGAGTACGATGAGCGATGATGAGCTCCGTCTTGCTCCAGCCAGTGGGAACCCCATGATAGGTTTCCAATGACACTTTGAAGCGCCCCCCGTATGTGATCATTGGTTCACAAGCTCTTACCGCCACGGGCGATGGGGAGTAAGTTGGGAACCGGCTCGCCGGTGCGGAGGCTGACCAGACCGGCTTGGGCAAGCTGGACGATGTAGGCTTTGCGGCAGCCTTGCGAGACATTGACACCGCTCTTGTGCATGGTGAGTGACCAGAACACGACAATGGAGCCCGCCGGAACGGGCACAGGGATTCCCTGATCGGGATCATCGAGGCTATGGCA
This sequence comes from Armatimonas sp., assembly GCF_043760365.1. Taxonomy (GTDB): domain Bacteria; phylum Armatimonadota; class Armatimonadia; order Armatimonadales; family Armatimonadaceae; genus Armatimonas. Next base: position 1,822 of record NZ_JAYUPA010000063.1, on the reverse strand, counting down.
CGCCAGGCCAATCGGGGTGGGCGTGTGCTCCACCAAGCCTTTCTTATGCGAGCCGGGCCGCACCCAGACACAGCCGTTGCTCACTGTCGCCTCATTCAACGCGATCCAGAGCGTCAGATAGGGCGAGGGCGTGACGGGTGTGTAGCCGTCGTCCTGGTGCCACGGGAACTGTTTTTCTCCCTCGGGCATCTTGAAGACCGCCTGGTTCCAGTAGAGATCCACGTCGGGGCCGAGCAGCGCGACTCCCAGCGCAGCGATTTCCGGGCGGCGGCAGAAGGCGAGTAGCTCCGGGTCGTGCTCGGCGAGATACGCCGTGAACGTGATCTCGTTGGCACGCGAGATTCCCTCCGTGCCGCCTATTTGGGCCAGTGCCTCCTCGTGTCGCTTCTGAAACGTCTCGATCCGCGCCGTCACGTGCTCTAGCACATCGGGCGTAAAGACACGCTCCAGAACCACAAAACCGTCACGCTCCAGCGTCTGCCACTGCATCTCTGTCAGCTCCATAGGCGCTATGGTATCGTAAAATTCAGGAGTGTGATTCGAGGAGCTACGGGGTGCGTTCAGCCTCGATTCGATAGATTCGGGCATCGTGAAGCGCTACCTGCTCCGTGATACGCAGCCCTGGAGGAAGCTTCCCCTGCTTCAGGCCAGCCAGAGTCGGGCCATAGCGAACATCTTTCGCGCCCTCAGAGGGGCGAACGACGACATAGACGGGTGCTATTCGCTGGAGAAAATCCCCGTCCACAGGTTCGTTGTAAGGATAGGCGGAAAAAGAGAACACACGAGGCCGTTCCAGAAAAAAAGGAATGTCCATTGCATCATCGCCCAGAATACAATCCGCGTTAGTTGTGTTCTTCGCCAGCCAGGCGAGCCGGGGGGAACGCACAATGGCCGGTGCCTCAAGTGGCGTTCGGAAAATCTTGAGTTCCCTGCCCAGAACCAGCAGAAGTCCCAGTGCCAGCACTGTCCTGACCGCCCGAGGGTTTCCTGCTAGATTGCCGAGGAGTATCAGGAAAGGCACTCCTGCCGGGAGCAGTAGCCGGGAGTCTAGCGGGTCGAAGTGAACCCGCGTGCGCTGGAGGATCAGCCCACTTGTGTAGATCAGCGCCCAGAGTAACAAAAGGACATCTGGCCGGTGGGGGACGTTTCGCAGGCGGAGCGAGCGTCGCTTGCACAGGAACACGATTCCAAGGAACACAAGGCTCACTACGCTCTGGGCCACTTGTTGGCGCTCCGCTAAGAAGAAGTTGCCCAGTAGTGCCAGGGCTGCCTCGGTGGTGTTTTGTTGCCAGCCCTGGTCGGAGGGGAGGGGGCGGGGAATCAGCTCCCCCGTGAGAGCCAGATTACGGATCAGGATCGGCACGACCGGCAACGCTGCCCCAAGCACATAGGCTACTGCTCCAGGAAGTGTACGTCCTTGACTCCGCCAGAGGATCCAGAGCAGCCCGAGGGGAATCCACGCGACCAGGGCGTAACGGGTGGCAAAGGCGAGCCCCGCCAGCAGACCTGCCGCCGCTAACTCCGGCGCACGCAGGTGTTTTCCTGGGGCGGTCACGAGCGCAACACTTCCCAAGAGCAGTGCCAGTGCCAGTGCTTCCGTGAGAGCGGTGCGCCCTGCCTGTGCCAATGGCGCATAGACTAGCAAGGCTACCAGAACGAGCTGCGCACCACCGTCTCCGTAGAACCGGCGCGCTAGTAGTGTGCCCAGCCCAAGTGTGAGCAGGTAGCCCAGTGCGGAGAGAAGTAGCGCTGCATCCTGAAAGGATGCTCCGAGTGCGTGGAGCGCCGCGATCAGCAGGGGAAAGAGAGGCGCTTGAGCCAC
>NZ_JAYUPA010000062.1:0-6724 GCF_043760365.1 Armatimonas sp. | reverse complement strand
ACCGAGAGCTTGCGAATCGCCTCGCCGGTGTACTCGACCACGTAGCCTGTTGCGCCGTCGGTGCCGATCTTGCCAATAATCGCCAGAATAATATCTTTCGGGGTGGCATCAGGGTGGAGCGTGCCGTTGATACGAATCTCCATGGTCTTGGGGCGGCTCTGGGGAAGGCACTGCGTGGCTAGCACGTGCTCGACTTCACTGGTTCCAATTCCAAAGGCCAGCGCGCCAAACGCCCCGTGAGTGCTGGTGTGCGAGTCGCCGCAGACAATGGTTTGGCCCGGCTGCGTGTAGCCCAGCTCCGGCCCCATCACGTGCACCACACCTTGCTTATCCGAGTGCAGATCGTAGAGCGTGATCCCAAACTCCTCGCAGTTCTTGGCCAGCGCCTGGATTTGTTTCAGCGAGATCGCGTCGGTGATGGGCAGCAGGCGGCTCGTCGTCGGGACATTGTGATCCATTGTCGCCACGGTGCGCTCCGGGCGGCGCACTTTTCGCCCCGCGAGGCGCAGCCCCTCAAAGGCTTGCGGACTGGTGACTTCGTGCACTAGGTGCAGGTCAATGTAGAGTAAGGCAGGCTTCCCGGCTTCGTCGCGGACAATATGCGCGTCCCAGATCTTCTCAAAGAGCGTTCGTGGCTTCATGCCCTCATTATAGGCCGCGCTTCTACCCCGTGTCCAACGAATTGTTTCGATGGGATCCATAGGCAATGGCTACTGAAGCACGACTTCGTGGATACCGGGCAGGCTGTGCAGGGCCTTGAGAAGTGCCTTCCGCTCATTATCAAAGATTGTCTCGTGCCCCATGAGTGCGGTAAACTTCCCAAAGACAGAGAGCGTGCCACGGCGGACAGAAAGAGTGACTTTGGTGCTGTCCAGGCTAAACTTCCCCATCTCGCGCCGCGCATCACGGAGGAGCTTATTGTTCTTGAGCTTTTCCTGCATCGCGTTTGCTGCTGGGTTTGTCTTTGTGTTCATATTTTATTATGGGTTGGGGGGGATTTTAGCTGAAGGCACTCTTCCCACTCCTGCCAGTTGCTCCGCTCGTAGGCGCGGGCATCCACTTCCATCGGGTCGAGGTGGTAGTTCAAGTAGGCCAGGACGATATAGACCAGCGCCAGGACAATGAGCACACTGCCGACAATCACCGCAGAGACCAGCAGCTCACGTGCCAGGAGCCACTGGATCATGAGCGCTCCCACCAGCGCGACGGCAATATAGCCACGTCCAAGATTGCGCAGGATTTCGTACGAGAGCCAAGGGGCCTTCTCGCTGACATCCGTCAGCCCGGCGGTCTGCTGGGCGTGGCGCAGCTCGTGCGCGAGGGTCTGGAGAAGGCGCTTGTGGTAGAGCGGTGCAGGGCAGAGGGCTGCGGGCCAGGGCAGAGGAAAGAGCCCCAGGCGCATCAGGACAATAAAGTACGGATTGAGGCACACCACATCCTTGCCGGTCTCGTCCTGAAAGTACTCGCCCGGGTTGATTCCCGCCGTCCACTCCACGCGCACTTGGCCGGAGTGGCCCAGGGCTACCATCCGCTCCTGCAATCGCCCTATTTCCAGGGTGAGGAGACAGGGGGCACCCCCGACACGTACCCGCATACCTTGCTCTGTTTGTTGCACCCCACGATTATATCTTGAGCGACTCCAGATAGCGCATCACGGCTTTGGCATACTCCGGCTTTGGCATACCCGTATTTTATGGTAGCCTATCTGGCAATGGCACCCGCGCGACTTTGGTTCGTATTAGGAATCTTGTTTTTGGGTTGTGCCCCTCGCCCTGTGGCGCCCCTGCCTCTGCTCCAGCTACGCAACGGCGATATGGAGCAGGGCACCGATGCCCCCACTGCCTGGGGCGATCCCTGGGTGGGCTACAAGCGCCGCGCTCTGAGCCGGGACATGAAGGTCAAACACAGTGGGCAGGCGGCACTCAAGTTCTGTTTAGAGGGCATCTCCGGCGAGCGCACTCTGGAGCAGGTAGTGCGGGGCGGCGCGGGGCGGGAGATCACGCTGCGTGGCTGGGTCAAGACCGAAGGGGCGCTCCAAGTGCAAGTGGGGATCCTGCCCTACGATCCACGCGTACGGCCTCTGGCTCTGCTCCCTGCACTGCGCCTTAAAAAAACAAGCGACTGGTGCTTGTTCACCCAAAAAGTGACCCTGTCCGATGACTCCTCGGGTTTCAGTGTGGCACTCCGGGCCGAAGGAGCGGGGACCGTCTGGCTCGACGATGTGCAGCTCGCTGGCGAGCACGTAGAGACGGTTCCTGCCGACCCGATTACGGTCGCTCCCCCGGAGCACCAGGACCCCGAGCGACCTTATTCCGGCACTCCTGGCGAGGCATGGCATCCCAATCACGAAAGGCTTAAGCCGCAGGCTCAAGGAACGGATTCCCCCGTGGTATTCCTGGGCGACTCGCTTACCTGGGACTGGCAACAAGCGGGCAACGACGCGTGGGAGCGTCACTTCAAGCCACTAGGGGCGCTCAATTTAGGGATGGGGGGCGATCGTACCTCACAGATCCTCTGGCGGATTCAGGACGGGGCATTGGCGGGGCTCCATCCGAAGCTGGTGGTGCTGGGCGTGGGAATCAACAATCTCAGTCGCGATACCTACCCTTCGGAGCGCGTCGCCCAGGGAGTCAAGGCCTGTGTCCGAGCGATAAAGCGAGCTTGTCCAGGCACGCGCGTTCTGGTGGTGGGGATTTTCCCCGTCCAGGATAGCCCGACGCGTCCGCTCCGTGCTCAGATCCGCCGCGTTAATGCCTTGCTCGCCCGGCAGCTCTCTGATTTTCTAGACTTTGGAAATGTCTTTTTAGAGCCGGATGGCAACCTGAACCCGGCTTTATTTCGCGACGGCATCCATCTCACCGCGCAGGGGTACGCGCTTTACTGCCAAAAGCTCTCCCCGCGTATTCAAAGCCTGCTTAAGCCGTAACCCCGGGGATTGGCGAGTTATCCACAGGTTATCCACAGGCCCTACCATTTGTGGGCGATGGCGAAGCGTGGATAGTCGCGGGCGTTGCGGCTTCCCGAGTGGGCGCAGAGGTAGTGGTAGAAAAGCACGTCGCCACGCTTGCCCTCGACTTGGATGCCCTCGCCCAGATCCAGCTCGCCCAGTGCCAGGTTCAGAGGTGCCATGAGCCGGAAACGCTCGGGATCGCTTGCGGCAAACGCCTCGATCTTCTTGTGCGAGCCGGGCCAGACACGGTCGGAGCACCGTCGCGCTTGCAGTCGGTGAGATACAGCAACGAGGCAAGGCGCATGGGGCGGGGGAAGACAATAAAGTTATCGCGTTCCAGCGCATGGTCAATGTGCGGCCCGTAGTGGCTCCACTCGCCGGGCTGCGGGAAGATATTGAGCGCAAACGCGGAGCGCGGCGGCTGCCAGTCGGGCGCAGCTTCCTCGCTCAGCTCCTCCACAAGCTGCGCCATTTTCGCGCTGAAGATCGCCAGTACCTCGGGTGAGCTATGGCCGGAGCCGACGGGCTTGCCTTCCCAGGTACTCGGGCCGGTAGGGTTCGCTTCCAGTTTCTCCCAGATCGCGGCCTCGGCTTTGGCGGCGACATCACCCGGAATCAGGCCAGGGACGAGCAGAAAGCCGTCTTGGTTAAACGCAGCGCGCTGCTCTGTGGTGAGGAGGTTCATTTTTTTGTTACCTTTGGCCCTTGTGGGGTGTCGGCGAGCTCCCAGCCTAGCTCCGCAAGCTGGGCGCGGATCACATCGGAGCGGGCGAAGTCCTTGGCTTTCCGAGCGGCCTGACGCTCGTCCACCAGGGATTGAATAGCATCGGGAACCTCGACTATCACTTCTTCGACCTTGACCGCACGCTCCTCCAGCTTTAGGCCAAGCACCGCATCGAAGTGTTTCCAGAGTCGCGGTGAGTCGTAGGAGTGGAGCAGGCCAACGGCACGGGGGACATTCAGGTCATCGGTGAGAGCGGTGAGCACATCAGCTTTTGCAGCCTCGAACGCAGCTTCCTCGGTGAGTGGCTCGTCTTCGGCGCGGGCCACCCGCTCGTAGAGGCGCTTGAGGGTTCCGGCGGCGGCATCCAAGTTCGAGGCACTGCCGATCTCTTGATTTTCCGGGTTCCAGGCCCACTTCAGCTCCAGCTCACTGCGGTAGTGTGCTTGCAGGCAGAGATAGCGATACGCAAGGGGGTCGTACTTTGAGGCAATCAGAGTCTCCAGCGTGATAAACCCGCCGAGACTCTTGCTCATCTTTGTATCGCGACCTAGCGTGAGAAACGCGGCATGCATCCAGACATTGGCAAACGTGTGCCCCGTGCAGCACTCAGACTGCGCGATCTCGTTGGTGTGGTGCACCGAGATATGGTCATTGCCACCGCAGTGGATATCTAAGGTCTCCCCAAGATACTTCATGCTCATCGCCGAGCACTCGATATGCCAGCCAGGGTAGCCCACACCCCACGGCGACTCCCACTTCATGATGTGATTGGGCTTGTTCGAAAACCAGAGCACAAAGTCCGCCGGGCCGCGCTTGCCGCTGTCCACGTTCACCTCGTCACGCGCTGCCACTTTCAGCTCATCAAGCCTCAGGCGAGCAAGCTTGCCATAGTCCGGGAACTGACTGGTGTCGAAATAAAGTGCTTCGGGCGTGGTGTAGGTGTAGCCCTTCGCCTCTAATGTCTTGTTGATCTCGATCATCTCCTGCACGTGCGCCGTAGCGCGGGGCAGGTGATCGGGCCGGGTGAGATTCAGGCGGTCAATGTCCTTCAGAAACGCCTCAGTGTAGAACTCCGCAATCGCCCACGGGTCTTTCCCCTCCCGTTGCGCCGCGATCTGCATCTTGTCATCGCCCTCATCTTCATCGCTGGTCAAGTGCCCCACATCGGTGATGTTCATTACCCAGGTGGTTTTCAGCCCGCAGAGCCGCAGCGTCCGAACCAGCAGGTCCTCAAAGAGAAACGTGCGAAGGTTACCGATATGGGCGTAGTTGTAGACCGTCGGCCCGCAGGTGTAGAGCCCGATCTGTCCCGGGACAAGTGGCGCGAGGCGCTCTTTAGTGCGGCTGAGCGTATTGTAAAGAAAAATATCCATGAAAATTCTATATGGCCCGAAGCGGCCTTTGTAGCCGAAGGCTCTCCAGTCACCCCCCTCTAACGGGGGTGATCTATTTTACCGCCTGCTGGTAGAAGAGTGTCTGCTGCGCCCAACCGGCATAGGGACCGAACTTATTCTGGAACGCTGACACGGCGCGCTCATAGTGGGCAGGAGTGAGCGAAGCGCGCTCAAGCTCGGGGGCATAGTGTGTTTTGGCAATGCGCCAGATATGTGTGTCCACCGGAACGGCGGCATCAGCATCGAGCGAGAAAAGCGCGATACAGTCCGCGATCTTGCGACCAATTCCAGGGAACTGTGTCAGCTCCGCCTCAATCTCACTCAGGGGTTTTCCGCGCAGTGACTCCAGCCAGCCCTCAGGCTTTTCAGCTAGTTTTCGTGCGGATGCCACCACGCGCCCCGCCCGAAAGCCAAGCCCACGTTCCCGCAGCCTGCTCTCGCGGAGTTTGAGAAGTTGATCCAGCGTGGGGAAGGAACCAAACGAATCGCCCGTGGCCTCTTCACAGACGGCCTGGAGCATCTTACTAATCCGAGCGATAGGTGCCACGGAGGCGCAGAGAAAGGAGAAAAAACATTCGTGGGGTTCCTGGCGCAGGAGTCGTAGGCCGGGCTGGCGATTCCACGCAGTCGCAAAGAGTGGATCGCTCGCGCACCAGTGCTGGGCTTGTTGTGCCAGAGCGAAGTCATCGAGCCGTAGGAATGAGCGCACAAACGCCTCCGTTGCTCCCGAAAATTCTAGTGTATTCTCCTGTTGACGTAGCTGAAGAGACTGGGTACCAACGGTTCCGGTTAACCAGCCCGCATCAATTCGTTGCCAGCGAAAGAGCTGACCTGAAAAAAGCGTGGCTTCAAGGTCAAGCTCATGGGGATCAAGGCGAATCATAGACGCAAAAAAGCCGGGTGGACTCCACCCGGCTTAAGTAAGAAGGGGTAAAAACTTACTTTCGGCGGCGGCGAATCGCAAGAGCGATTGATGCCAGCCCAAGGCCAAGCAACGCGAAAGTTCCGGGTTCGGGAATCATGACCGTGAAAACTCCCGCTCCGAAGCGATCTGTTGCACCACCTGGAATAGTTGGCAACTGAAGCGGGCCATTGTCATAAAACGCCGAACCCCACACTATATTATTACCCTGGAAAGCAAACTCACCAACATTGATTGATGATGGGAAACCACCAGAGTTGTAGTTCATATCACTCGCGTTAAATCCATGTGCGACAACTGCGTAGCTACCAGGAGCAAGATGAACATCACCGTTGGGTAAGGCCTTAAAACGATAGGAACCTGCATCAAGCGTTCCCTGACTAGTTGAGTCAAATGTCTGGAGAGTGTTGGTGACTTGAACGCCTGCTTGGGTGAAGATTGCGACTTGTAGTGTTGTTCCTAATTGGAAACCATCTGCCAGAGAGTCGAAAACTCCTATGTCGCGTATTGTTAAACCGGCAGGTCCGGTAATACTAAAGAAAGTCCCCAAAGGACCGCCGTGAGCTTGATTACCCAGAAGAGCACCTGTTGTGCTAAATGTAGGAAACGGAACCTGTGCTCTACTTGCGCTGGATAATCCCAGCACTACTGCACTTGCTACTACAGCACTTAGAAAATTACGAGAAATTTGCATCTATTTTTACCTCTTCTTACAAACAAAACTGAGAGCGATC
>NZ_JAYUPA010000061.1:0-6729 GCF_043760365.1 Armatimonas sp. | reverse complement strand
GCCCAATAAAATTGGGCGTCTGCAATGGCGTTCCGCCGCAAAGCCTGTTCCAGGCTGGGGAAACTAAGTTCGGTAGCCCGGCACGGGCTTTGCGGCTGAGGGACGAAGCCATTGCAGACGCCGGTTTCAACCGGCGGCGATCATGTAGCCCTGACTGCGTACCGTGCGGATCAGGGCGACCGGAAAGTCCCGGTCTATCTTGGTGCGCAGATAGCTCACATAGACATCCAGCACGTTATCGCTAGCCCGGCTCTCCCCCAGCCAGACATGCTCTAGAATCTCCTCACGAGAAACCACTCGTCCCGCACGGCGCATGAGTAGCTCCAGAAGCGTGTACTCGGTGGCCGAGAGCCGGATCACCTTTCCAGCCCGCTCCGCGCAACGGGTATTTGTGTCGAGGGAGAGATCGGCAATGCGCAGCGGGCTACGATCTAGCACCACCCGTCGCAGAAGAGCGCGAACCTGCGCCTGTACCCTTTCGTCGTCACTCTCCTCTGGCAACGCACAATCCGCACCCGCATCAAGGCCAGTCGTGAGCGTTTCTGGGGAGCACAAGAGGAGAATAGGAGCAGTAACGTGCGCCTCACGCAGTGCGCTACAGACGGACAAACCAGAGAGGACAGGCAGTGGTTCCACCAAGACAATCAGCTCAACACCACTCTGCTGCGAAAGTTCAAAAGCCTTCAGACCATCCGTCACCACCAGAACCTGTGTCCCTAGTTCCTTCAAAGAAGACACTAGAGAGCTAGATGCTCTCTCGGGCGGACATGCAATCACCATCATATTAGCTGTAAATTTCATCACATAGACTAAAGCGACTTTAACATTCTGACAGTTCCCCAAATCAAATAATATCTTTCACAAGCACGAGCTATATCTGCCTTTGGAGCACTTCCGCAATCAGTTTCCCTAGCACCCAAATAATGCTAATAATACTAATAATGACAACAATCCCTATACCTAAAGGCAAAAAGCGCTGCCCTGAAAAGACAGTACTCCGTTTCGTCCATGACTTTAAGGAACGCTCAGCTTGCTCAATATTCATCTGGACTCCATACTCTACGAATACTTGCCATGCCTGCTCCATATCCGTTCGTGCCAGCTCATCTAGCCCGGATTCTTTCTCAAGAAGTGCCCTATTGAAGAGTGTTGTTGCCCAATCAACGGGAAACCGGGTCGCTGTTCTAACTCGCAGTGCAGCCTCGTAGCAGGCCATCGCGGCCCGAAGGTTCGTCAGGCGATTCCCCGAGAGTAAGTTGCTATACGCAGTGCCAAGACAATCCTGTGTCAGAGCCCACTCGGTTGGGAACTGCTCCTCGGTATAGATTTCCAGTGCGGATTCGAAGCAGACAATCGCAAGACGAACATTGGCATCGCGATTATGAGATGCCAGTTCGTTGTACACACTGCCCAGCTTATTTTGTGTTAGTGCCCAGTCTATTGGGAACTGCTCGTGTGTGTAGACCTTCAGTGCGCACTCGAAGCAGGCGATAGCGGCACGCAGATTTGTGTCACGATCCCCTGAGGGTAGTTTCCGGAGGGCCTCGCCTAGATTGTTCTGTATCATTGCCCAGTCCATTGGGAAGCGCTCCTCGGTCCGAACACCCAGTGCCGCCTGAAAAAACCTTATCGCCGCACGAAGATTCGCATCACGATCCCCTGAGGGCAAGTTACAGTAAGCGAGCCCTAGGTTATTTTGCGTCATGGCCCAATCCAGTAGGAAACGTTCCTCGGTATAGACCGTGAGAGCAGACTCGTAGCAATCAATAGCGGCCCGTACATTCGTGTCGCGATCCCCAGAGGACAGATTACGGTAGGCTAGGCCCAGGTTGTTCTGCGTCATAGCCCAGTCTTTGGGGTACCGCTCCCTCGTATAGACACGCAGGGCAGCCTCATAGCAAACCGTCGCAGCCCGGAGGTTTGTCTCGCGATTACCGGAGGGTAAGTGGGTATACGCCATGCCGAGTGTGTTCTGGAGCGTTGCTTGCCACTGGTCGGCATTATCGCGCAGTGCAAACTCAGGAATCTGTGTGAGGGTGTTCGTGGCTTCAACCAAACCAATGAAGTCCGTCATCTTGCCGTGTTTGAGAGCAACGGCACTGAGCTGCTGAAAGTGCATTGCCGCCTTGAAGTCTTTTGCACGCACGGCATAGTGGTGTGCTTGCAGTAAATTCTCCCATTCTTTCAGGAGGATCTGGACTTGTTCCGGAGGAGGGCAATTTCCATCGTCGGGCAGAATATCTCGGTAGACCCGGACAAATCGTGCGGCCAGCAAGGCATGGTCGGTGCGCTCTTCCAGACGCGTTCTGGCATAGCGAAGAATGCTGGGATGCAGAGCGAAATCCCCTGTGACGGCATCAATTTGGACGAGTCCGGCATGACCAAGCCGAGTGAGGGAGCTTAAGACAGCCCCCTTCTCATTTTCCGCGATGCGGGTGAGACTGGAAAGCCCACTTCGCGCGGCAAACAGACCACAGAGTCGCAACGTTTCCTGGTCTGCCTTCGGTAAATTGCGCCACGTCATGCTCAGGCAACGCGGGAACACATCCTCATCGCCCGTCGCACTCTCATCGCCCGTCGCACTAGACTCAGCTAAAGACTCAGCGATCTCCGGAAGTGTTTCCGTCGCAGCTTGCGCGGCGACAAGCTCGATGGCGAGTGGCAGAGAGTTCGTCAGCGCAAGAACCGCCTCAAAAGGCTGGCGTGGCTCCGGCACACGCCAGCCCTTTATTTTCCACCGCACCGTTTCGATAAAAAGCAGCTCCGCCTCGTCCGGCTCCATTCCTTGCTGGAGCGATATCTCTCGGGCCCGCTCCGGAAGCGCCGCTGTACTGGCTGTACTCCTTGAGGTAAGAAGCACCCGTACTTTACCGGGCCGCACGAGATCTTCGATAAAATTTCGTACTGCCGCACTCACCACCAGCTCATCGTGATCCAGAACCAGGATGGCCTCAGTACGCGCCGCCCATGCCAGCACTCCCGCGGGATCACGATCCGCATTGTTTAGCCCAATTCGTTCCCCGATCCTACTCGCCACAACATCCAGGCGGGCCGCCACCGGCGTATTAAACGCGACAAAGTAAACGCTTTGATTTAGCATCCCGGCGAGATCCACCGCACAGCGCACTGCCAGCCGTGTCTTGCCAGCACCACTGGCCCCCAGGAGGGCAACTATCCGCCCCGCCGTGGCGTCCTCCGACAGGAGCGCCTGCAGGACCTCGTTCTCTTTGCTCCTGCGCACCACATACTGCCCTTGTGCGCCTGTAAAGCACCCAGCCAATAAAAAAAAGCGTGCCCCCGGCTCTTTAGGTGTGCGCCCTGGATAGAGCAGCTCGTGAAGATCCTCAGCAGGAGCCCCCTTGATCAGCCTTCGGTTCGGCCAGCCGTGCAGGGCGAGCGGTGGTTCCGCCGTGCCACAGAGCACCGCCTTTGCCGTCTCCGAGAGCAGTACCTGTCCGCCCTCTGCCAGCCATGCAATGCGCGAGGCAAGGCTTAGGTCTTCAGAGCGCGTAGAAGGGCTGTCGGGCAACCCATGAATCCCAATTCTCACCGATGAGCGGCTCGCTTGTATGAGCATCCGCTGCTGGAAATCCGCCGCCAGCTCGCTGGCATCCTGTGTGCGCTCAAAGGCCGCGATCACGACTGCACCCGTGTGTGAATACACTTGCCCGCCGTACTGTCGGATCATCGTCTGCAGGAGCACTGACTGCCCTGCATCGTCGGGCTGCTCTTCCGAGTCGGCGTACAAAATCACGCGGTGCCCACTGGGCCACTCTGCCACGTTACTTGCTAAAATTTTGGGATTCGGCTGCATCACTTCTCCTATTGTGAGAATCTTAGCAAAAAACAAAAGCCCTCCCACAGTTTTGTATGGGAAGGCTGAGCGGGTGCGAGGAAGCGGGTGTATTGGTGCGCTACACCACCAGCACGATCTTTCCCAGCTTGCCGGGTGCCATTACTGCGATTTGAGCCGCCGCTGCGCTCGGCAGCGCGAACTCCTGCCCAATCACGGGGCGCAGTGTCCCGTTTTCCAGCCCCGCATAGAGCGCGGCATGAATACTTTGCAGCTCCGTAGGCGGCACATTGAAGAGTGTCATGCCTAGAATTGCGGCGTCGCGGCTCATTGTCTCACGTGGGTTGATCTCGACGGTTCCGCGATTGCCAATGATGACCACGCGTCCGTAGCGATTCAGCACCGTTAAATCACGAGCAAGGTTCACGTTGGCGAGCATCTCGATAATCACATCGAAGCTCTGTCCCTCTAGGTAGCCCTCTTGCGTGTGATCCAGCGCCGTGTGTGCGCCCTCACGTTGAATCAGCGCTCTGCCCTCAGGCGTACTCGCCGTGCCCGTGACATGCAAACCCATCGCCCGCGCGAGCTGACAAGTCGCAATCCCGACACCACCCGATGCGCCGTGTACGAGCACGCGCTCCCCGGCCTTGCACTGTGCCCGCCCGACCAGTGCCCGGTAGGCAGTGGCGTAGGGAACATTGATCCCCGCCGCTTGTGTAAACGAGATTGCATCGGGCAATGGGAAAACTAAGCTGGCATCGGCGAGGCATTTTTCGGCATAGGCTCCGGTTTTTACCCCGGCGGCATAGACCCGCTGCCCGAGCGACACGCCCGCGACTCCCGTGCCCACAGCTTCAACCACTCCGGCGGGATCGAGGCCGGGCGTAAAGGGCAGCGGTCGGTCGCCATAAATACCCGCACGAATGTAGGTATCCACGGGGTTGACTCCACTCGCCTTAACAGCAATCAAAACCTCACCCGGCCCTAGCGTGGGAGCAGGGATCTCGTCGAGCTGAAGCACTTCAGGGCCACCAAACTGATGAAAACGTATCGCTTGCATCTACTTGATCAGTCCCCAGCCCATCATGCGCCCGAGAATATCGTGGATCACTTTCGCGGGCGAGCCCATCGCGTCCACCCGCTCGATCTTTTCTGGGGCGTAGAAGTTCAGCACCGGGCGTGTCTCGTCGGTATAGACCTGCCAGCGGTGGCGAATCACGTCCTCGGAGGCGTCATCGAAGCGGTTATCACGGAGCGCACGGCGGCGCAGGCGAGCCATCATCTCGGCTTCGTCGGTGCAGACCAGGTGAAAGACACGCTCCACCTGAATGTACTCCTCCATGAGCTTTGCCTGCTCCAGGTTACGCGGGATTCCATCGAGAATCAGTAGATCCAAGTCCGGGCGGTAGCGGTGCGTGTCTACTTGGGCATTACAGGTCACCTTCCAGAGCTTCACCGTGGACTCATCGGGCACCAGCTCCCCGCGCGAGGAGTAGTCGGCGAAGATCTTCCCTAGATCCGTCGAGAGATCCAGCGTGCGAAATGTGTCGCCGCAGGCCATGTGAAAGAAGCCCGGCACGGCTCCTAGAACCTTTCCAATCGTGCCCTTCCCGGAGCCAGGACGACCAAAAAGCAAAATAGTACGGTAGCGTTGTGGCATAACGCGGGCATTGTACCCTCTATTACAAAAAAAGAGCCTGACCACTTGGTCAGGCTCTCTGTGAGTATCACAACACTCTACCTAATAAATGTTGAACCGAATGTACTCGATATCGAAGCGCACATGGGCAACAGGCAAGGTAGAGGCTCTTTGCAACACATTCCCATCTTCCATAGGAACGCCGTTGACATAGGGAGCTTTCTCCATTGCTGTGCCAATATTCAGACTCTTTGCATGTCCATCGAGGAAGACAAAGTTGGCATTCCCTTTGAAGGGAACGTTGCGGACTCGATCTGCGGGGGCGCCAAGGGGCCGTGTCTCACTCGTCTGGTGCCGGAACTGGGGTAGGAGCCCCGGCTGATTGAACCCAGCAGACGCATTTTCGCGTGGATCATAGGCCATCATCGCCCAGCCCGCCTCGGCGGACGCAGTACCCGGTAAAATTCCTGTCTCACCAATACAGATAGTATCCGCTGGCTTGTTGATTGCGGCGAGCGCGTAGCCTGATGCGACATGGAGTGCGGCTCCTGTTACACCACCCGACGCCCCGTGAAGTGCATAGTTCCAACCATAGCCTCCTTTATCTTGTTGGCCAAGCCGTAACGTCGCTCCAGGACAACCACTATCTGCAGGCGCAGTATAATTACTAATAGTTGCTCTCCACGGCGCACTTGCAAGATTTGGACAAGTAAAGATCTGCTCATTTTTCACGTAGGGAAAAATCTGCCACTGCCAGCGACCACGACATTGAGCGTTGTAACCGGCAACGGGAAGAGTCTCGTCGTAGTCCTGAGCGTACATATAAACTCCCAGGGCAAGCTGCTTCGTATTGGAAAGGCAAGCCGTCTGGCGGGCCTTCTCACGGGCTTGGGCAAAAACGGGGAAGAGAATGGCGGCGAGAATCGCGATGATCGCGATCACGACAAGAAGTTCGATAAGGGTAAAAGCTCGACGTTGCATTTATTGATTTCCTCAACAATAAGGGAACTCTTCCCACCATGGGAAGGTAGTGTATTTTATCATTAAATCAATCACTTCGGAACCAGTGCTCGCTCCAGCAACGCAAGTGCTGTCTCCAGGGGCTGATCCGCCAGATCTATCACGATGCCATCCCAGCGGACGGTCGCTTCCGGGTCGTTGAGCTTCTGGAGTTCTTTGCCAAGCACTCCCGTGAACTGATCCGGCTCATCGAAGCCCGCGAAGTCGCTGGCATCGCCGAACAGGGCGGGCTGGGAGAATATAGTGCTGTAGGAGAATATTTTCAGGGCCGGGCGGA
>NZ_JAYUPA010000060.1:0-6733 GCF_043760365.1 Armatimonas sp. | reverse complement strand
TGCTCATGACCTACAAAGAGTATCCCATGGGCCACGAAGTCTCCCCCCAGAGCATCGCCGATGTCCAAAAATTCCTCACGGAGGTTTTAGATAACCTCGCGTCGAACCAAAGGCCATGACTAGAATTCCAATTGCAGTGCAGCTTTATTCCGTCCGCCACGAGTGCGAGAAAGACCTGGCGGGGACACTGGCGAAGATCAAGGCGATGGGCTACGAGGGCGTGGAGTTTGCGGGCTGGTACGGCAACGATGCAGCCACTCTGAAGGCGCTCCTCGACGAAAACGGCTTGGCGTGCGCCGGAGCGCACGTCGGCATTGACACGCTTCTCGGAGAGAATTTTGAGACGTCGGTGGCGTTTCACAAGACCCTGGGCAATAAATTTCTGATCGTCCCCGGGCTGGCGTCGAAGTGGACCAACTCCACCGAGGCGTGGCGGGAGACCGCAAACGTCTTCAATGAGATCGCGGCGAAACTTGCGCCGCACGGCATGGTGACGGGCTACCACAACCACCACACGGAGTTCAAGCCGTTCGGGGAAGGCGGCGAGCTGCCCTGGGACACGTTCTTTGGCAACACCGATAAATCCATCGTCATGCAGTTTGACACGGGCAACGCCCTGCACGGCGGCTCGTCGGCCAATGCGCTAGACTTTCTCACCCGCTATCCGGGCCGCGCCCTGACCATTCACCTCAAAGACTACAATATCGCCCACGACTCCTACGCCCCGCCGGTCGGGGATGGCGACGTGCCTTTCACGGAGATCTTCGCCGAGTGCGAGACCAATGGCAACACCGAGTGGTACATCGTCGAGTACGAAGACGATGCCCTGCCCGCCCTGGAAGGAATCGAGCGGTGCCTGGTGAATGTCAAGGCGATGGGCAAGTAGCTCGTTCGGATGGTCTTTGTCACTGCCTTCGATTCGTTTGGCAACGCTTCCGTGAATGGTTCGCGGGAGGCGGCGCTCTGCTGGGCGGCGCTGGACCCGGAGATTACCGTGGCAGTTCTACCGGTCGTGCGGGGGCTGGCATGGCGCGTGGCGCAGACGGCGCTGGCGGCGCTCCCGGAGCTGCCGACACTCTGGTTGATGCTGGGTGAGGCGGGGCGCGAGCCGCAGACGGTGCGATTAGAGAAAGTGGCGATCAACTGGGATGATTTCCGCCTGCCCGACAACCTAGGCGCAAAGCCACGGAATGCGGCGATTGTCGCAGGCGGGCCAGATGCCTACTTTGCAAGGCTAAATGTTGCAGCCATTGCGCAGGCGCTGGAGAAAAAAACTCCCCTGCCCGTTACCGTGAGCCTCTCGGCGGGGGCGTTTTTGTGTAATCATCTGGCCTACCAGGCCCTACATGCACAGCTTCCCTTTCCGAGCGCCTTTGTTCATGTCCCGGCCTGGCGGCCCGAGGACGGTGGCGAGGCGCTGGGAAAGCTGGTGGCGACGCTGCGTGCGGTAAAAGAGACCGCGCTTCTCTGAGAGCTTAGAGCGTTTGGTACAATACACACGATGGCAATTTTTGCAGGGTGGGAGCGCTGGCAGGTGCAGCGGCTGGGAGCACGCTTTGTGTCCGAGAAAGAGGGCAAGGCGGCTCGACGGCACCTGGAGACGCTGCTCTCCAAGCACCTACACCCGCAACTTGAGCAAACCCTCCATGTCCAACGAATCAGCGACCTGATGCTGCGTGAGAGTGCGCAGACAGCACTGGCTCAGCAGCTTACCCTCCTGCGTGAGAAACAGCTTCCACCTCCCGATCTCGTTGAGCTCACTGAGTCCGTCACTTTGCAGATCGCCTCCCAGCACCTCAATACGATTCAGCCCGCTAGGCGGCAGCTCCAGCTCTGTATTCTCTCCGTCTTGCGCAACCGGGCGGATCGCTTTCTCCTGGAGAAGGGGCTCGGCGGGGGCTTGCTCGCGGGCATCAAGGGCGCAGGGCGTGCCACCACAAGCGCCCGCTGGCAGCGCCTTGTCACGGTTCCAACAGTTGCAGGTGCCACCTGCAAGGCAGGGCTCGACCCGCAGGCGACGCACTTCCTGACAGAGCTCATGGAGCGCATTCTCAGTGATGTGGGCCACCGGGTCGCAGTGGAGGCACTGGTCTCGGTAGTGGCAGCCCTAAGCGATTTGCCAGAGCCCCCGGTTCACGATGTGGGGGAGAACCACCCGCTGGCAGAAAAGCTAGAGGCGGTGTTTCTGTTGCGCCAGCTCTGGGACGCACTCCTGGCACTGCCGGTACGCCAGCGGGTAATTCTTTTGTTGGGCGCACAAGACACGGCAGGTGAGAGCCTTCTCTCGCTCCTGACACGCCATGAGATCGTCCGCGAGGGGGAGCTAGCCCAGGCCATGGAGATTGGAACACGCTCCTTCCCTGTGCTCTTACGGGAGCTTCCGTGTAGCGACACGCGCCTGGCGGAGCTGCTCAAGATCACGCCCGAGACGGTGCGCCAGCAGCGCCTGAACGCCCGCCTCCGGCTCGTGAACCTGCTGGATCTCTGGGGGGAGCAGACGCTGTGAGTGAGTTCAAAAGCGACCTCAAGGCGGTGGAGGCTTTCTACCAGAGTGTTCTGGGAAGCTTGCCGCATCTGCCCGCGGAGCTCTTGCTCAGCGCCGTGGAGGAGCGCCTTAGCCCACGGGAGCAGAACCGCGTGGACGACCACCTGGGAGCGTGCGAGCACTGCCGTCAGGACTTTCAGGCGCTACGTCGCTTTGCCGAACAGCAGCCAAGTGCTCCCCGGCCTGCCCTCGTGATCTCTTCCCCGCTGGGCATGGGCTCCTCTGAGGAAACCCTCTCCGAGAGTGCTCCGGTGCTGCGGGTGGTGGAAGCCCCCTCCTCGCTCGCAGCACCGACCTCCCCCACCAAGGCCTCGCATTCCGCGCCCAAACCCGCCCGCTCGGCACTGATCCCCGGACTATTTCTGGCACTCAATGCCCTGGGATTGGGAGCACTCTACGGAAAGCTCTCCCCGAAAACACCCGCCACGGCGCCATCGGCTCCAATCAGTGCTCCTACCGCATCCCCCGCTCCAGACACCGCGCACCTCCAAGCGGTCTATGAGCGTGAGCGTGCCCAGCTTCGGGGTAAGATTTCCCAGTTAGAGAAGCAGCTCCAAACACTACGCGGCACCGGTGCGTCCCCCTTGGCATCCCCCGTAGCGGCAAAACCCGTGGGGGTCAGTGCTTTGTTTCCCCCCAGTAGCCTGATCGTGGATCGCCCCCCCATCTCGCTGACAGTGCACCCCATTATCACCTGGAAAGCCACTCCGAAAGTGCATCACTACAGCGCGGAGCTGGTGGACCCCAAGGGAAAGCCGCTCGTCAAGACCCAAACCACACAGGCCGAGTGGCGTATCACCACGGCACTGGCACGGGGCAAGAGCTACCGCTGGAAGATCACCCCGCAAGATAGAAACAACAAGCCCTTGAGCAAGCCTCGGGTTGGTATGTTTTCCGTGGCCTCCGACGAACAGGCGAAGCGCCTTCAGGTGAAGCTCAGTGCGCTCGCCACGGAGCTGGAGAACCTGAGATTCCCCAATGATGCCCAGGCACTCAAGGCGCGCGCCGCACTTATCCAGAAAAAATAACAGAAAATAATAGCCCAAAGAATACCCACTATGAACACTCTTGCTCTGCACCCCGATGAAGCCCGAACCACGATCTCTCGCCATATCTACGGTCACTTCTCCGAGCACTTAGGGCGCTGTATCTATGGCGGCTTTTGGAACGCCGATGATACGTTCCGCGAGGATGTGATCGAGGCGCTCAAAGAGATTCAGATTCCGAACTTGCGCTGGCCCGGAGGCTGCTTTGCCGATGAGTACCACTGGCGCGATGGCATTGGCTCCAGAGAGAGCCGCCCGAGCATGGTCAATACCAACTGGGGCGGAGTCACCGAGAACAATCACTTTGGCACACATGAGTTTCTGGATCTGTGCGAGCGCCTCGGAACCGAGCCGTATATCTGTGGCAATGTCGGTAGCGGCACCGTTCAAGAGCTGGCCGAGTGGGTAGAGTACGTCAACTTCGATGGCATCTCCCCGCGTGCCGATGAGCGCCGCAAAAACGGGCGCGAGACGCCGTGGAACGTAAAATACTGGGGCGTGGGCAACGAGAGCTGGGGCTGCGGGGGTCACATGCGCCCGGAGTTCTACGCCGATGAGTTCCGCCGCTACGCCACCTACTGCCGCAACTACGGCGGCAATCGGCTCTATAAAATTGCCTGTGGTGCCAACGTTGATGATTACAAATGGACCGAGGCGCTGCTGAAAAATACCCCCCATCACTTAATGCAGGGGCTCTCGCTGCACTACTACACGACCAACTGGACCGACAAAGGCCCTGCCACGGGCTTCGATGAGGCGGGCTGGTTCGATACGCTCCAGCGGACGTTTAAGATGGGTGAGCTTCTGGAACGCCATGGTGCGCTCATGGACCACTACGATCCTCAGCGTAAGATCGGCCTGATCGTGGACGAGTGGGGCACCTGGTTTAATGTCGAGCCGGGCACGAACCCAGGCTTTCTCTACCAGCAAAACACCCTCAGAGACGCGCTAGTCGCGGGAATCCACCTGCATCTGTTCCACAGCCACGCCGAGCGCGTGCACATGGCCAACCTAGCGCAGACCGTGAATGTCCTGCAAGCTGTGCTTCTGACCGATGGCCCGACACTCATCAAAACCCCGACCTGGCATGTCTTTGAGATGTACAAAGGCCACCAGGACGCGCAAAATATCCCACTCCATCTAGCCTGCGGCGAGTACACGCTGGAGGGCAAGACGCTCCCGACGCTCCATGCCTCCGCGTCCAAGGCCGCCGATGGCAGTGTCTTGCTCACGCTCTGTAATCTTCACGCCTCGGATGCGCAGCCACTCACGGTAGATCTTGGGGCCGCGTTCGCCTCCGTAACGGGCCGGACGCTCACCGCCGCTGCGCTGGACACACACAACATGGCGGCTCATCCCAACGCCATCGCGCCGCAGCCCTTCGAGGGCGCAATGCTCTCGGGTAACACGCTCACCCTGACCGTTCCCGCCGCCTCCGTGACGGCGCTCACGCTTAATCTGTGATGCCACGTTCGAGACCGAGGGGACAAGTCCCTCTCGCTAGGGGCTAACGCCGGGCACTCTCCGAGTGCGGGAAGTTCGGTTCCCCGACCCGGAGGGTCGCCCGCGAAGCGCTTAGCGAGAGCAACTTGTTGCCTCGAATATTAGTGTCCGCATAAATATAATTTCGTGCCCCTAATGGTGTCTACGTTTTGTCTACGCTTGCCTCCTAGACTCCTTGCATACGCTGCACCAAACCCAAAGAAAGCAGCGCCGTTTGATGAGGAGTTTAGAAAGATGTCAACGCAACCGAACCGACAAACAACGAGCTGTCCGCTTACTCCGGCACTCAAGACCCTGCTAGAGACCGCCGTGGCGCTCCGCACCACCAACAATAAAACTCTTGCCGAGTATCTCTGTGTCTCGGAGGAGACCGTCAAGAGTGGCTTCCGACGAATCGGGCAGCAGCTAGAGACGCATAGCCGCTCGGAGACGCTGCTTCATGCCCTCCTCAGCGGCTGGGTGATGACGAGTCGAGAGACAGTTCACTAGACAGAGGAAGCTTGCTGCCGTCTGCCGAATCTGGTGGCAGTGGAAAGTGTTCCGACAACATGGCTTATTGAGCTCTTCGGGGGGCCACGCGCCGTCTGCGGTGACGTAAGCGTCTCGCGCTTCCGCACCCGGCGCGGTGGCCTCCTGCTGGCGATGCTCGCCGCACGCCCCGAGCGCGTGCACTCCCGCGAGGAGCTGGGCGAGCTTCTCTGGCCCGAGGAAGACCCACAGAAACAAAACCCCCGGCTCCGTGACGAGCTCTCTAAACTCAAAGCCGACCTAGGAGAGGACATCTTAGAGAAGAGCAATAGCGGCGTTAAAGTGCGCCCCAGTATTACGAGCGATGTCGCCCGCTTCGATGACTATCTCCTCACTGCCGTCCGCGCCTCGACTCCCGAGCAGCGCCTGCCCTCACTCCGCGCCGCCGCCGCGCTCTACAAAGGCGACCTGCTTCCCGGCTTCTACGAGGACTGGGTGCAGACCGAGCGCGAGCGGCTCAAGGCGGGCTGCTTTACTGTATTAACCCGTCTTGCGCTGGACTTAGAGACCGTGGGCCACACCGACGAAGCCCAGCTCCTGCGCCGCGAGCTGGCCAGCCGCTTCCCGGAGCAAGCGCTCCCGCCCGCCCCAACAATGGCTCCCCCCGGGTACCCTCTGGGTGCGGGGGCGGGGGGGGGAGTTTTCTTGGAAGGGCTGGATGGCTACTATGGCCGCGAAGCCGATGTGCTGGCGCTGCGCGAGTGGGCCAGCAAGCCCCCCAAAGGTGAACGCGTTTTGACGCTCACCGGCCCGGGCGGCATGGGAAAGACGCGGCTTACCAAACAAGCTCTCCCCAACGCGCTTTTTGTGCCCCTTGCCGAAGTGAGCGATGCGAAGAGCGGCTTTTTCGAGGCGATTCATGCTGCGCTCGCGCTGCCTAAAGGCGATGCCCCGCCGCGTGAGCAGATTGTCTATGCCCTGCGCCAGCAAGAAGCGCCGCTGCTGGTTTTAGACAACTTCGAGCAGATTCTCACGCACGGTGCCCGGCTGGTGGAAGGTCTCCTCAAAGACATCCCGGCCCTGCGCTGCGTGATTACCAGCCGTCGCCGCCTGGGGATTCGCGGCGAGACGGAGCGCGTTTTAGAGCCGCTGCCCCACGCCCCAAGCGTCG
>NZ_JAYUPA010000059.1:0-2402 GCF_043760365.1 Armatimonas sp. | reverse complement strand
CCTCCCCCCTCTCCCGGGCGCTCGTTCCCGGGTACCCTTTGGGTGTGGGAAAGGGGAATTGGCTAAGGCGGGGCGCTGATCTGGGCTTGGAGGAGCTTTTCGAGCGAGAGGAGACGTGGGTCGGGGGAGCGGCGTCCGATGTTGGTGATGGGCTTGTTGCGATGGTCGGTTTCGTACTCCTCGATGAGAGTCATGAGTTTGTCGCCATCCCAGGAAATATCGGCGGAGTTAGGGTCGGGCTTGACTTGGAAGAGGGCGTAGATATGCTCGTCGTCGTCGGGTTGGGCGGTGTTTTGCCAGGCGGCGACTTGTGCCTTTGGAGCGTGTTGCCCTAGCTTCTTGCGTAGCTGCTCACGGGTATAGACATCGTAGCCGGGTTCGCGGATCAGGAAAGCACCACGGGCGACGATGCCGTGATGCGTTCGGAGAAGCGCACGGCGCACTAAGGCCAGCTTTGGGGGGACATGAAACGCGCCGAGGCGGTCTCCTAGGCGGACATAGAGAAAGCCTTCGTCGTGGTGGGCAAGAGCGAGCTGGGCATGGTTCTGGTACCAGGCGACAAGCACGGTTTCTTCGGCAGGAGGGAGGGCGCGGTACTTGGCGGTGCCGTAGGTGTCGGACTCTTGCAGGCGCACGGAGCCATACGCCGCAGGTTGTTCTTGGGTGTGGTAGGCTTCGCGGACATGGTAGGTGGTGCGTTCGCGTGCTGTGGTGCGGTGGGCGAGGTGCTCAATGATCTTATCTAAAAACTCAGAGAGGGCGGGGATGCCTTTGGGCTTGCCGTCTTTGTCGGGGCTGATGGCGAAGGCTCCGAGGCCAGGGAGGACTTCGTGGAAGCCTTCGAATTGCTTGTTGCTGCTCTCGCTGGGCTTGCCAGGATAGAGGACGTAGGCTCCGGCAGTACGGCGGATGGCGTCGCGGTAGGCGTGCATCTTGAGCAGGTCGCTGTACTTAGCGACGGTGGCGATCTCTTTCTCGGGCTTCTCAGGCTCTGCGTAGTCTTCCGCATCGGCGAAGGCGTCTTCGTCGGTTTCGGCGGCACCACCGCCGCCCTCTTCGACTGAGCCCCTCGTCTTGAGGGGCGAAGGGGGTATTTTCCTGAGGTGGTTTATTCAAAATCCTCTGGCTCTGAAGGGAGGGCAATGCGGGTGAGGAAAAGCTTCTGCCCGGTGGGGCAACCCGTTTCGCGCCAGGCGATTACCTCGCGTTCGCGACTGCAGGGCATCTCCTCCTGCTCAGCACCACAGTGAGGGCAGATTTCTTGCGAGGTAGGATGAATGTACTGCTTGGCGCACTCACAGTCCCAGTAATCCAGGTTCAAGACAATGCCATCAGGGTAGATTTCCAGAGATTCCCCAAAAAGATTGGTAGCATTGAGGGGTTGGATTGTGTAGAGGTCTATAGATAGGCGTTCCATGTTACAGAGACAGACTCCAACGTCTTTCTCTTAACAGGAACCTGCTTGACAGGATTTTTTATCAGCTCCAGCTCAGGGGCTGTATCCAGCGAGCGCACAAGAGCAAGGTAATAGTCGTCTCCCAGAATCCCTGCCACACCCCATTCCTTGTCGGTGAAGGAGATCGCCCCTTGCGCGACTCGAAGCCCTTTAACCTCGATCACGGAGTAGTGCTTGGGAAAGTTGGCGCGAAAGTCAAAGCCCACCCCGAGTTTGCGCATATCCTCTAGCATTGCTCCAGAGAAAATCGTCAGCTTGGGGTAGCTGCTCTGGAAAAAGTCTTCAGCCTCTTCGCCCGTCTTGATCCGAGCGGCATAGGGAGTTGTCTCTGCATCCACCGCGCTCTCGTTGACAATGCTGGCTTTACTGAGAGGGGCGAGATAGGAAAAAACGTCGGAGTCGGAGGATGTCTCGGTGAGTAGCTCCCGGACAATACCTGTTACAGCTTCCTCACTCAGAGACACGTAGGCGGCGATCACATTAGCCCGTGAGGGCAAGATTGTGCGTTGATACCAGCCGACACGCACCTGAGAACAGTAGGGATCGAACGAGTCTCGCATGTGCTTGACCGTGCTAGGCTTTACATCCAGAGCGGTTCCTATTGCCTCAAATGCTTCTGTGAAATTGGCATAACCCAGAGAACGTACACCTTTTTTGTCAAAGCGTGAGAGAAAGTAGGCCGCAATCAGAGCACGTTGGTTAGGGTTGGTCATGGGGTTAGAGGATTTATACCTGCTATCGGGGGCAATCTAGCCAAACAGCCCCGGTATATCTAGCCTCTCGATGTGCGTGAGGCGATGCACGATTCTGGGGCGGTCGAAGTCCGGGTGGGTGGTGGTGATACGCTCGACGCTGGCACGGCTTTTACGTTGTGGATATGATGGGACTATACCCCACGCAAGACGGAAAAGACAACTACCATGACCCTGACACTAGAGATACCCGA
>NZ_JAYUPA010000058.1:0-6737 GCF_043760365.1 Armatimonas sp. | reverse complement strand
CAAAAAGTGCGCGAGTCCGTGCGCACGGCGCTGATCGGCTGGGCACAGAGCAAGGGCGAGGGCTCGGACTACACCGATAACCTCCCTGGTCAGTGCCTGCACCCGGTGGGCCACTGGTACGAGGTTCCCAACCTACTAAAGAACGGCCTCCTGCAAAAGCTTCTCACGGAGCGACCTGCGCTGAAGTATCTCATGATCCATAACATTGACACACTGGGTGCGGATGTAGACCCCACTGTGCTGGGGCTCTTTGCATCGCGCACCGACGGCGTGATGGTCGAGGTGATTCCACGCCGCTTAGAGGATCGGGGCGGCGGTCTGGCCCGCGTGGATGGTCGCCTGCGCCTCGTGGAGGGCCTCGCCATGCCGCGCGAAGAAGCCGAGTTTGGCTTGACCTACTACAACTCCGCCACCACTTGGGTGCGCATTGACGCGCTCCTCACACTCTTTGGCCTGACCCGCGAAACGCTCTCGGACACTGAGAAAGTACAAGAGGGCGTGCGCAGAGTCGCGGCGCGCATGCCAACTTATGTCACGCTCAAGGACGTGAAGAAGCGCTGGGGCGCGGGCCAGGAAGATATTTTCCCCGTGGCGCAGTTCGAGAAACTCTGGGGCGACATCACCGCCCTCCCGGACTGGCAAGCCAGCTTCGTCGCCGTGCCCAGATTGCGCGGCCAGCAGCTCAAAGACCCCGCCCAGCTCGATGGCTGGCTCCGCGACGGCAGCGCGGCGCACATCGAGACGCTGTGTGAGTGGGGGTAAAATAGCCGCATGAGTGATGAGCTACTGCAAACCGAAGGGCGTGTCCTCCATGACCGTGTCAGTCACGGCGAGGCACTGAGCGAGGAAGATCAAGCCCGCCTGGATGCCTACTATGCAATGGTGGAAGCAACCTATCCGCTCCGCACGTCCGAGGATGAACTCTTGCGGATGGAAGAGCGCAATCGTCAGCTCCAGAGCATAGTGGAGCGGGGCGAGGCACTGGTCACCTATCTCCAGGCGGTACTTGTTGCGGCTCAGGCGGAGCGTCGTGCCCTGGTGCGTGACTACGAGCGGATTGCTGCCTGAGCATGCTCCGCGACACGGTTCGGATTCGCTACGGCCTGCGCTGTGGGTACTGCGGTGTCCATGAGGATGAAGTGGGTGCCCTCCTGACGGTAGATCACTTCCAACCGCGAGCGCACGGAGGAACCGATGCACTGGACAATCTGGTGTACTGCTGTCATGCCTGTAACGAATTTAAAAGCGACTGGTGGAACCCTACGGGAGAGGAGCGTCTGCTTCATCCTTTGAATGAGGAGAGCAGTGTGCATCTTGTGGAGCGTGAAGACTTTACTCTGGAGCCGCTTACCCCTACAGGAGCGTTTCACATAACACGGCTTCACCTCAATCGTCCCCAGCTCATTGCATCACGTCGTAAGCGTCACCTTGAGGAAAATTACCGACGATTAACCGAGCGCCATCAGCATGTCCTAGAGCTGATGGAGCAATTGATAAATCAGCTAAATCAGATCAAGCCAGACTAACGACATTGGCTGGCAGCGCGATGGCAGCGCCGCGCACATCGAAACGCTGTGTGATTGGTAACCTCCGGCTTCGCGAAGAGGGAGGCTGAGGTGGCTTTGTGGTAAAGTTTGCACATGGCACTGTCTCTGGAGGGCGTAGACGATTCGGTGGTGCGAGAGCGAATTCAGCACCTGAAGCATCACCCTGACTGGGATGAGCGCATCTGTCGCTTTATAGCCAACCAGCTTCCCGAGCGTGCCGCCTTTCTGGTGCGCGAAGCCATCCTAAAGCCCGAGTCTCCGTATGAGAAATGGCTCTTTCGGGATGTGCGGTTGGCAAGCCGGTGCCTCAAGGACTTCTTGCCAACGCCAGAGATAAGCCTGCTGCGAGATGAACTTGGCCTCCGGTTTCTTCCCCTTTTATTGGATCATGAGGAGGAGAAAACGCTTCATTACTGTGATGGCCTGCGAGAGCTTGTCTGGGAGGTGCTCCCCGAGCTGAAATCGCGCGCTATTGTCGTGGCGCTGGTCGGACACTGCAAAAGCCACTACGCTGATACGCGCTTGAATGCTGCTAAAGCGCTGGCTAAGCTTGGGGACGAACGCGGTGTTGAGGCTCTGATTGCACTTTGTCTGGAAAAAGATGAGGAAGACAGTGTTGCTCGTCAGTTCGCGACGATGGCTCTGGGGGAGCTTTGCAGTGCCAGTGAGCCTGTTCTCGCCACTCTTGTTGCGCTTTGCCAGGAGGGAGATGGAGAGACCAATGTCCGTAATTATGCGATCCAGGCGCTTGGGAATTTCGGGGTGGCAAGTCCCGAAGTTGTTGATGTTCTGACAGGGTTGTGTCAATCGGAAAAGGGGTACTCAAAAATTGAGCCGATGCACGCCTTAGCAAAACTAGGGGATGAACGGAGCATTGCGGCGCTGATCGCTCTCTGTCAAGGAGAACAGCCACTTGTCTCACTCTGGAGAGACTTTCTTGAAGAAATTACGGAAGAGGCCAGCATTCGTCGTCTTGCGGCAGAGCTTCTGGGAAAGCTTGGTGAACCGCACGGACTCGCGGAGCTTACGAGCCTGTGCCAGGATGCCAAGGTACGCACCAATATCCAACTTTACTCCGCTGAGGTTCTAGCGCAGAGAGGAGATCGTCGAGGTGTGGATGTATTGGTGGAACTGTGTCAGCATCCAGATAAGAACTGGTGTCTTGGTGCCGCCAAGGCACTGGCCAAGCTAGGGAATGAACGGGGGATCGAAACTCTCGTCGCCCTCAGTAACTTTACGGCGGAAGGAAGTTAAACTCTGATGTTTGTCGTAATTCGTGATGTTCGCTGTGAGGCAGCTGAGACACTTGGAAAACTTGGAGACGAGCGTGGCATCATGACTCTGCTTGCCCTCTGCTGGGATAAAGACGTAACCGTTCGTAGCGATGCCATAAAATCCCTGGGATTGCTCGGGGATGAACAAGAGGCTCCTCCATTTGGTATACCCCCAGTTTCGTGTCCTTACTCAAGCAGTGAGGCACTGCGAAACCTGGATGACATACTCCAACGCATTCTTACGATTTTGATTCGTATCGGGCAAAACAGGGTTGAAGAGACATCTATTCGTTGCATCGCTCTTGCCGTGCTGGGAAGCATTGGAGAGGCACACCCGATGGTGTTGGCGGCTCTGAAGTCTCTCCTTACAGATGAGGAAGAAGGCGTTCGGCGTGTCGCGTCTTGGGTACTAGGCAAGCTCGGTGCAGCAGATGAAGCGATACTGGAGAGTCTCTATCAGGAATTAGAGAGTGGGAGGCGGAGTGACAGTGGGGACTGGCTTGTGCTTTCGGCATCAGCGGCAGCCTTACGCACGCGCGAAGTCGAGGCGTGGGCGCAGGCTCAGGAGATTTGATAGAATGGGGGCATGACGTAGCGTGAGGGAGTGTTCTTGAAACATGGAGGAGCACGAATAAAACGTCAGGGAGTGGAGGCTGAGCGAGAGCGAGCGATTTCTCAGCGAGGGGGAGCGAGGGCTAAGTAAGTCACAAAAAACACTTAACGGCAGGGAACAAGCAGATTGCAAGCCGAAGAAAGGATGAAACAAGATGGGGTCACGACGAAAGACAGCCGTAGCGAAACAGATTATGCGGGCACGGCTGATGATAGATGGCACGATAAACAACCCGGATATTCAAGAGGCCGCGACGCTCTTTGGCTACCCGGCAGCGCGGATTCAGGAAGGCAAGGCGCTTCTGGATGCGGTGCAAGCGAAGCGCGGCTCTGCGGAGAGCCGACGGACGGTGAAGAAGACCGCGACGGGGACGGTGCAGAGTGCGACCAATGTGGTGTATCAGCTCATGACGCCGCTGACGGGGATTGCGCGTGCGGTGCTCGTGGGGGATCATATCGCGCTCGGGGCGCTAGGGCTGGATCGTGGCCCGCTGCCGCGCTCGCGTGCCGGGCTGCTCGACGCGGGCCGCCGCTTTCTCAATTCCCTCTCCACCGACAGTGCCCTGGCAACCCGGCTCGCCGTCTTCGGGCTGAGCGCGACCAAACGCAGCGATTTGCAAGCGGCACTCACCGCGCTGGAGCAGGCACAGAGCACGCAAGCCGGAGCGAAGGGGGCGGCGGAGGACGCTACCCCTGCCGTGCAAGAAGCCCTCGATGCCCTCAATGCCTGGGTGATGCAGTACCGAAAGCTCGCCCGCATTGCGCTCAAAGCGCACCCTCAGCTTCTCGAAAAACTGGGCATGCCCACCAAATAGCTACCGCACGCCGAGCCGTGCATCCAGCCACTTGAGCCAGCGCGTTTTCTCGATGGTGGCGGTGAGGGAGAGGCGCTCTGCCACGAGGTTTAGTGTGAGCAGAAGCACGAGGAGTACGGCCTGCCCCATCAGTGGCAGGCTCTGTACCAAAAAGACTCCTGCCAGTGCACCCAGTAGATTGGAACCCGTATCGCCCAGCATCGCGCTTGCTCGCGCGTCCGACCACCACTCGATTGCAAGAACGATCAGCAGCGGCCAGAGTTCGGTAAAGCTCAGTGGGGTAAGTGCGAGTGCTGGAAGCAGGAGTAGGCCGAAACCAAAGAACGCACGGCCTGGGCGCAGATCCAGCAAGTTGAGTGTGTTGGCGGAGAGTGCAATCACTCCCGCAGCGACAGTTATCGCGAGTGGCTTGTGCGGAAAGAGAGACCATGCATACGCTAGCGCCACCGCGCCGCCACCAAAAAGCTTGAGCGAGCCTGTGGTCGGTTTGCCTGAGAAAAGGCTCTTGAGGTGCCCCCGAAATCCCCCCGCGGAGCGATCCCCCCAGAGATCATCGGCGAGGCCGAGCATGCCAAACGCAATGCCGGGCCAGAGCGTCGGGTAGCAGGCCAGCGGGAGCAAGAAGCTCAGTCCCGTGGCGGCAGGAATAGGCTTCTTCTGGAAATTAGGCCGCACCAGCTGAAGCTCCGGGCAGAGCATCCGGGTAAAAAGAGGGCAGAGCAAAGCCAAAATGGCAGCAATTGCGATCATCGGAGGAGCGCCTTGGCGACATCGCGGAGCTGGCGGGCGCGGTGGAGCTTGCCCTGCCAGTCGTTCTGGGTGACGCGGTGGTCCATTGTGGTGGGAACTTCTAAGATGCGAAAGCCTGCCTTGAGCGCCGAGAGATTCAGCCCCGTTTCGATCCCAAAGCCTGCCGCAAGAGGAAGCGCTGCTGCGAGTACCTCACGCTTCAGGCAGCGCTGGCCGGAGAGGGGAGCTTGCAGTGTCCTCCCGGTGGCGCGCTGAACTCCCCAGCGTGCCAAGCGCAGGACTAGGCCCATGCCCCCGCCGCGTCCGGGAATTACAGGAAAGAGCGCGATTGTCATGTCGGTTTCTCCGGAGAGCACAGGGGGGACAAGCTTGATCGCCTCTGCGGCGGTGGAACCGAGGTCGGCATCAAGGAGCAGGAGAAGATCGCCTTTTGCCGCCTTGAAGCCTGCGGTCAGCGCCGCCGCCTTGCCGCCATTTTGTACCAAACGCACAACACGTGCTCCTGCTTGCTCCGCCCGCTTTGCCGTCTCATCGGTTGAGCCATCGTCTATTACCAAAACCTCTGTGACACCGGGCAAGGCGAGCGTGACGGCAACGGTGGCAGCAATCCGCTGTGCTTCGTTGTAGGCGGGGATCAATACGGAGAGAGTCATGGGGTAGACGAGGGTGAGGGAGAGGGCGTCGGTGCTGGGCTAGCAAGTGGGGCAAGGGGAACGAGGTGAGTCCCCATTTTCAGGCCGAAGCTGCCGCTCTCCCCACGCAGCGCGACAATCAGAGCGAGCCAGCCTGTGGCACGGTCCATACAGTCCACTGTTGCATCCGCCTGTGTGCTCCAGAGCGAGACCAGCGATACGGGGGTCTCGTAAAGCTCAACCGCGACAACCCGGCTCTGGCCTTCACGAAGCGCTTTGAGCACAGCACTATCTCGGGTTCGGGCGAGTCCCTCGGTCTCCCCCCCTGCGAAGACAACCAGCTCAGGGAAGCTTTGGGAGAGAAACATCTCCCATTTGTCGGGGAGGGTGGTGCGCTTGACGGTCGCTCCCGCTAGCTCCAGTGCCTTCTGGGCCTGGTCCGCGGCGACACTGCTTGTCCCTACTTGAATCACCATAACAGGCTTAGCGGCAAGAGCCTGCCCCACGAGGAGAGGTAGCGCGTCAAAGAGCATCTGCTCCGTCTGCTCCCGCTCCCGTGTCTCTTTCCTAAGCTCCACGGTCTCTTTGGTGAGGCGATCCACTGCCGCCGTCTGCCGATCCACCACTTTGGTGCCGACAAATGCCGTTCCCACAAGAATGCCGATTCCGAGCGCCAAAAAAACAGCAGAGAGCGAGGCCACATGGTAGCGAAAATCAGACGTCACGTCGCTATTGTACCGTTAAGAGCGCATCAATCTCCGCCAACTCATTTGTCGTCAGCTCCCAGCCTGCGGCGGCGACATTGGCATGGATTTGTGCGGGTTTGGTGGCTCCTGCAATCACCGATGTGACGGCGGAGTTTGCCAGTAGCCAGGAGAACGCCAGCTCCAAGAGCGTGTGACCGCGCGACTCCGCGAACGCGAGAAGTGCCTCGACTCTCTCCAGGTTTTGTTCCGTGAGCCAGCGAGACTCCGCGTTGATTCGTGTTCCCTCAGGAAGTGGCTGGTTCTTGCGGTACTTGCCCGTGAGCATCCCGCTGGCCAGAGGGAAGTAGGGGAGCAGCCCGATACGGGTTTCCGTGCACTCGGCGAGCACGCCGTCGGTCTC
>NZ_JAYUPA010000057.1:0-6746 GCF_043760365.1 Armatimonas sp. | reverse complement strand
GTATGATGAATATAGCGAAGGTGAATCCTCCAAATGGCGTATTTTGCCTCTTTACGGAGACGACTCCACTTTGGTGGCAAAGAGTCCCCCAGGCCCTGTCCAGGCGAGAGCAACCGTCCCCTTACTACTTGCGCTGAGAACCGGATCGTTCGCCCCCTCAGCTAGTGTCCGTATCGCGCCTGTCGGGTCTTGCAGGCGGAGTTTGCCAGGCCGCCCGACGAGCCAGGTACACCAGGTGCCGCCTTTACCTGAGGCAATCCAGGGCTGTTGCCCGACCTCGATGCGTTGCTCTGGCTTGCCGGGGACGCAGGTATAGATAACCTCTTCACGCCGCCAGGCGCTGACGATCCCGTTTTTGGCACTGGTTGCGATCATCCCGCCGTCCATTGGGCAGGCATTGAGGAGCCAAGAGCCAACCCCAAGCTTCTGCGCGGGTGTAAAACTCTTCCCTTTATCACTTGACCGGCACAGATACATATCCCGATTGCCCGCAAGGACATTACGAAACATCACCAGTAGCTCACCTGAGGGTGTGAAGCAAGTCGAGACGTGGCAGCACTCGCAGACCGTGCCGCTGGGCGAGCGGTAGGCCCGCAGGTTGCGGCTCCAGCTCTTCCCACCATCGGTAGAGGTGGACGCGAAGACGGTGGTGCCTTTCTCACGCAAGTCGAGCCAAGCGCAAGCAAGTGTGCCATCTGGTGCTGATGCCATGGCATGAAGCCCTTCGCGCGCTGCACCGGGAACGTCATTCACTATCGCGGGGCCTTGCCAGCTTTTGCCTTCGTCATTGGACCGCCAGGCGAGCAATTCGCCATCACGTCCACCGCCCTGCTGGCCGTAGATCGCGGAGACGACCAGTGTTTTACCTAAGACTGCTAGGCGCGGACCTCGGCGCATACCGAGCGCGAGGCGACCCGCCTGAGCGATCTTAACTGGGGCTGTAAAGGCCGAATCTCCGGCGCTTGCAGAGGCCAGGTAGAGCGCGTTTTCCACGCCAAAAGCGACGTGCATCGTGCCCTGTGCATCCAGCGCCAGGGAAGGCCCTTTAGCGCCGGGCAGATTC
The DNA here is from genome assembly GCF_043760365.1 of Armatimonas sp. Lineage (GTDB taxonomy): Bacteria > Armatimonadota > Armatimonadia > Armatimonadales > Armatimonadaceae > Armatimonas. The sequence goes on along the minus strand of NZ_JAYUPA010000057.1, from coordinate 5,683 downwards.
GTGATGCGGAGAGGGGTTAGCATATTATTTTCCTTTTCCACTACTTGACGGTGACACTTCCTTCGTACATGCCCATGCTGCACGTGAAGGCAAGCTTGCCTGCCTTTTTAGGCGTGAACGCGATCACTGTTTTCGTGGCCTTCAGCTCCTTGGTGATCTTCAAGTCAGGAAAGACAACCGTGTCGCCGCAGCCAATGTTCTTGCCCTTGAGGAAGGTCAGCTCAACGGGCTTTCCCACTTTCACCGTGATGCTGGCCGGGCTATAGGTGCCGTTTGCCACCGTGATAGTTACTTTCTGCGCAGCCTTGGTCTGGCTGGCCGCAACAGGGGCAGACTTTTTCTGTGGCCCCTGAGGAGAGCAGCAGCTCTTCATTGCCATGCCGTCTTTCATAGCCATGCCGTCCTGGGCGTGTAAGTCGGAAGAAACAAGGGCAAGGGCCGCAAGCCCTCCGAGAGTTAAGGTGAGGAATCTAGCGTTCATGGTTTTTCTTTCTGTAGCGACTGTGTGCTTACATCTTTGAGTGACTGTGCTTACATCCTGCCGAATCGCCAACGGTAGAAGACATTGACCGAGATGGGCGCATTGCCGTAAGAGGCTTTGAGAGTCGAAGGATACGCATAGAAATCGAGCGAGGCTCCGACACCCTGCTGGCCGCGCTCGTCTTGCTTCAGGTTGTGGACACCGCCAATCGAGAGCTTCTGCACCCGGTAGACTCCTGCGGGCACGCCGACCAGCTCATCCTTCTGGGTGTTATCTAGCCGCGCAAAGTAGGTTTGCTTCCCCCGTGTGTAGGCGGTCTCCGCCAGAATCGCCGTGGTCTTGCCACCGCCCTTGAGGTTCTGTCCGATAGCCAGCATCGAGGCGAGATTGTCCCCGTTCTCAAAAGCCCGGTTGTGCATCGCGGAAAGGGTCAGGCGGTGCTGGTTCACGCCCGGCTCCAGGGTTTCTGGGGACTTGAGAAAGCCGTAGGAAGCCTGGAAACTCAGGTCTTTGCTCGGGTTATGTGTGATGCGACCCGCGTAGCTATTGAGGCGGATCGGGTCGATATCGTAGCGCGCCTCGTTAGGCTCACGCCCATTGAAGATCGAGCCTTCCACTTTCCACTTATCCCCTGCCGTCACGCCCGCCGTTGCGACCCCGTAGGTGATGTGGGTGCCATCGAGCCAGTGGTGCGAGATAGGAGCACTCGGGTTGTCCCAGGCCGAGGGCCGGTGCTGAAACGCCGCCGGGCCAATCGCAGGTTCGCCCGCCGGAGCCAGGTAGAGAAAGCCACGCTTATCTCCTCCGAGCGGTGCGCTGTAGGTGGCGGCGAGCTCCATGATCAGGTCATGGGGATGCTGGCGGTCTTTCAGCGGCTGGCCGTTTGCCGTCTCGCCTGTCTGGAAGAGATTTGGGTAGCCCTTCTTGCCATTGGTGAGCGGATCAAGGGAGAACATGCCGCGCAGACCCAGAACGCGCTCCTTCTCGTCGCGCTTTTGCCCCATGAGCATGTACTGGGTCGCGCCATAGGTCTGGCTCTCCCCTCGCTTACCACCCGCGTCGCCATAGGCCAGAGTCGCAAGACCCATCTGCATCAGCTGCCAGCCGCCGCGCTCGCTCATCCGTCCGTACATCGGACTGGACTCGGGGAGCCACGTCGTGCCGGAGCCTTCGCGGCTCATGCTCCACGGGCCAAATGTCCCGGGCATCTCCATCTGCATAAGCTGCTCAAAGAGCATGTCCGGCGTGAGATTATCGTAGCGCCCATTTCCCGCCTTGATGCCCTCTAGGCAGGTCTTACAGACGCCTTTTTTCTCAAAGAGATTCGCCGCGCAGCCACAGTTGCCTTCCAAGGCGCACTCCGCGCAGCCGCCCTTGATACAACAGGCAAAGCGCCCCTCCTCGGCAAGGATCTTCTTAGCCGCCAGCAGCGCCGTCTCATAGGCTTTCATATCGCCTTTTTTCTTCGCGGCAAGCGCCTGCTTTAGAAAAGGATCGGCTTTACTGGGGCCTCTTTTAGCCCCAGTCGGCGGGTGCGCGAAGGCAGAGGGAAGTAGCGAGAAAGCAAGCGCGATCAATAAAAGCCGTTTCATTTAGCCGCACCAACTTTCACGACAAAGGGAATGGTGACGACTTTGCCGCCCCGCTGAAACTGGCCCCACGCCTTGTAAACACCGGGCTTGGGGAAGCGAGCGTTAAACGCGACGTTGCCTTTTTTCGATTCGGCGAGTCCTCTCTCGTCCTCGGCGGGGTGGCTGTGAACCACGGTCTGGCCGTCTTGATGAATGATCATCAGGTGGCCAAATGCCCCTAGGTAGGGCTCTAGATTGGTCACGGGCTTGCCCGCACTATCGGTCAGCTTGAAGGTGAGCATCGTGCTCTTGCCGATGGGAATCGGACTCGTTGCCGCACTAAAATTTGCCGTGATCCCATCCACCGTATTTTTCGTCCCTGCTACCACGAGCGGAACGGGCTTTGCTGCAGGGCCAGCCACCTTGAGCGTTGTGCCGAGAATCTGCGAGCCTGCGCCTTTAGGAGCAACATCGCCGTAGATTCGGTACTCACCGCCGCTGGGAAAGATCTGTGTGTGGGTGAACGTGCCATCGGGTTGCGCCTCGGGATGCTCATGGGCGAACCAGGAGAGGTCTTTACTGGTCATGAGTAGATGGAAAACCTTGGTGTGGGCAATGTCAAAGTCCTTGACTATAGCCTTGGTTTTCATGTTCCGTATGGCAAAGCGCAGCTCAACAGGCTTGCCCGCGACTGCCGCGCCTACACTCTTCACCTCGACAAAATAGGGCTTGGGAACGGGCTTTTTGCTCTGCCGCGCTTCGGCGTCTTGTACATCCACCAGAAAGCTCGCCGTAAGGGGCTTGCTCTCTCCAGGCACGCTTAAACTAAGCGCGATCTGATACTGGCCGCCGTGGGGGAAGTAGCACTCGATGCCGTAGTCACCAGGAACTCCCTCGGTGTGAATCTTAGGACTCTGAGCGGGCATCCCCGCCATCTCCGGCATCGTGACGATTGCTTTGGTCTGAACCCGAGCGACTCCCGTGGCCCCAGAGACGGGGTCTATCTTGCTTGTATCGAGCAGGCGGAACTCGATATCAATCTGCTCCCCGGCAAAGACACCTTCGGTGGGCAATCGAAGTGTAAGAGTGTACTTGCCAATGGTCTTTTGAAGGCCAGCAGGTGCCGAAGCTACCTGAGCCAGAGTCGGGTTCGGTGCGCTAAGAAGCGCCACCAGAGCCAGTGTGCCTAAGGCGACACGCCGAGTATTTGTAAACATGATTTTCTTTTCCTGAGGAGGTCAGCACGAACTTTCGTGCAAGCGACGAAAAGCCGCAAGGCATAGACAGCCTGGCAGCGGAGTTCAGGAAAAGGTGGGAGGAGCACGAAGGGCAGCAAAGGGAAGGGGTGGCCCGCGTGGAGCCGAAAACTCCAGGGCCAAACCGGCTAGCGAAACCGTTGTCGCAACAGAGGCAACAATAGGGGCCGCAGCAGTGCCGAGAACGAAGAGGGGACTCTCCGCCGTGACCACTGCCTCAGGGAAGCTCGGAGACGATGGGGCAGACTGCATCTTGCAGCAACAGGGCGCGGAGATCGAGGCGTCTTGTGAAGTCGCCTTCTTCGCGCAGCAGGACAACCCCTCCGCTTTCTGCCTCGCTGCCATCATGGGGCAAGCCGCGGTTTGAGATTGCATCTGGCAAGCGAGCACAAGCCGGGCCGGAGCCAGGAAGGTCGTCATCATTGCAAAGACGAGCATTAAAACCGTGTGCTTGCGAAACATCAGATTATCTTTGAGTATACCCCCGATGGGTATCTCATGCCACAGTAGATGCTGAGCAAGTAGCGAAGGTTCCCTGATATCTGGAACCTAGGTGGATCAGATAAATTACGGAACCAGAAATGTATGTTGGCACTCTCCAGAGTTATCTGAAACGATACAGAAAGAAGCGTGGGTAGCATGGACAGACGGTATTTCCTTGGCCTTGCGGGGCTAGGAAGTGTGATCGGAGTCGGCGGGCTGCTCGCCTCTAAGTCGAGTGTGGGACAGAAATCGGGAGAGAAGGCGCTCGGTGTGACTGGCAGCTCAGCTCCCTCCGTCGTCGAGATCGCGTTGAAGGCAACCGAAGCCGAGGTGTCGATATATCGAGGGAGGCCGACGCAAGTCTGGCAGTTTCAGGGGACGCTTCTGAAGGGCGAGCCGAGTTGTCTGCAAGCAAGCGAAGGCTCCTATCTGGGCCCGACGATTCGTGTCCGTCGCGGTCAGAAGCTACGCGTGCGCTTCACCAGCGACCTGCTCGAACCCACTGTCGTTCACTGGCACGGGCTGCACGTGCCCGCTGCGATGGACGGCCACCCCAGCAACACTGTCGCCCCAGGACAGAGTTTCGTCTACGAGTTTGACATCAAGAACCGCGCGGGCACCTACTGGTACCATGCGCATCCTGCTGATCGAACGGGACCACAGGTCTACTACGGGCTTGCCGGGCTTCTGATTGTCAGCGACGACGAAGAGGAAAAAGCGGGTTTGCCAAGCGGGGCATTCGATGTCTCGCTTGTTTTGCAAGATAGAACGTTCGACTCGAATAATCAGCTGGCTTACCTACCTGGCGGGATGATGGATCGGATAATGGGCTTCCTGGGCGACACGGTGCTTGTCAATGGACATCCAAAGTTCGAGCTTCCCGTATCTGCGACCGCCTATCGCTTGCGTCTGCTCAACGCCTCCAACTCCCGGATCTATAAGCTGGCCTGGAGCGACGGCACTCCGCTGACCGTGATCGGAACCGACGGTGGCCTACTGGAGAAGCCGGTGGAGCGCAAGTACGTGATGCTCGCGCCGGCAGAGCGCATAGAGCTCTGGGTGGACTTTAGCGCGCTGGCGACGGGCGCGACGAAGAGGCTGCAAAGCAAGTCGTTTTCCCTTCCTGCGATGGGCATGATGGCAATGATGATGGGCAATGCCGCGGTCGCCAACGGAGCCGCGCTGTCGATTCTAACGGCTCGGGTGACCGGGCCTGGTGCGGCAAAGCGCCCTCTTCCTGCCCAGCTCTCCCGAATGACGCCCTTTCTTGCCTCGGATTCGGTCAATGAAGCGATGCCTCGTACATTCCGGCCAACGATGGCACACATGAGCTGGCAGCTTAACAACCGGGTGTTTGATATGCAGGACATGACCTCGGTCTCTGAAGAGGAGACGGTTCGTCTCAACACGCAGGAGACCTGGGTCTTTGATAACAACGCGACGGGAGGTGGCATGGGGATGATGGGCATGATGAAAATGCCGCATCCGATGCACATCCACGGCCTTCAGTTCCAGGTGGTAGAGCGGCAAATCGCGCCTGACTTTCGCGGTTACTGGAACGCCGTCAGTCAGGGATATGTGGACGAGGGCTGGAAAGACACCGTTCTCGTTATGCCCGGCGAGCGCGTCAAGCTGCGGATGCGCTTCGAGGACTACACCGGCCTGTTTCTGTACCACTGCCACAACCTGGAGCACGAAGACGCCGGAATGATGCGCAACTACCTGGTTCGTTAGTCTTGACGGATATACCCTATGGGGGTATATTATTTATCATGGAAGATAAGACGAACCCGCGCAAGAAGCTCACGACCCGCCTCAAACGAATCGCGGGGCAAGTGGCGGGCATCCAGCGCATGGTGGACGAGGAGCGCTACTGCGTGGATATCCTCACC
>NZ_JAYUPA010000056.1:0-2406 GCF_043760365.1 Armatimonas sp. | reverse complement strand
TACTCTATGGTCAGTGGGTCCTGAATCCTTAATTTTGGGGAGCACTGCGTGGATCGTCCGGCGTCATGGGGCGAGAAATTTGTAAAAGAAAGTTGGATATAAGATGAGATTTCGATTGTCTACGAAGGCACAAAAAGTTGCCTTGTCTGTACTTGGTATTGCTCTGCTCCTGGAAGGAGCAACCTTTGCGAGTACCTTCTTTGAAAAGGCGTATGTTATCACTTATGATAGTGGTAGCGATGTTACAATAAGTGGACCAAATTCGAACGGCACCTGTACATACACGCGCCCGAGTGACCGCTGTGATACGGGGGGACTGGCTTTGATATTCGGTGAAGGGTGCTGGGAAACGCCCAATAGTCACCACTTGACATGGACAAGAACAGCATTCGCGGGGCGACCTTGTGGGAGTGCGCCACACTATGTGGGCACGCCCATAGGCGCACATGCAGAAGGGGCAACAGGAACCCCCATTGGGGGGGGGAACTAATCGGAACATAGAATAGAATTGTCGGATGGTAGATAGAATATGCCATCCGGCAATATTGGGAAATAAAAATACTATGAAAAAATTATCAATAGGTATCGTATTTGTATTAATATTATATATAATATATTCGATTTATAATAAAGCTAAGCTAAATGAAGAAATTGAATATATGTATCAGAAACAATTGAAAATAATGATGATTCTTCCTGACGATAATCTGAAATTGGAAATTAGGAAAGCTTCAGAGTGCAGAGTCAAAGCAAGTACCTATCATCAAATTGACGATAGCTATTTAATCTATTTCTTGGAGAATTTAAAGAAGGCAAATTTAGTGCCGGTCAGCCCACAATTGATTCAGAAATCAGCAATTCTTACGGGAGCATTAGAAGGGACGCGTAATTCTCTCTCGAAAGATCAAAAACAAAAAATATTGGATGTCATGGTATTGCTGTCTAATACTCACTCTGGAGATGTCATAACAATATTGTTGATACTTTGTAATGAGCTGCAAAGCAAAGAGTGTGTGCCCATTCTGAACAAGCTTTATCAAAATGCCAACCCGGAAACACAAATCCAAATCAATGCTTACTTGCAAGAATCCAAGTTCTGGGAAGGGGATGAAAAATGAAACGACAGTATTTTACACTAATCGAAATTATTATTGTGATCGCTATTATTGGTATCTTATCTGGAATCTTACTTCCTGTGATCTCAGCCTCTCAAAGAAAGTCTCGAGCCACTAAATGCATTTCTAATATGCACCAAATAAGTATTGCGCTTAGAATTTATACGGACGATTACGATGGCTACTATCCTAGTCATCGTATTTGGGAAGCTAAAAAGATTCAAGGTTTGAATAATAATTTGGCATGCCCAGAGGCACAGGGGAATTGGAGATTTGAGCGTGATGATTATCCTAAATATGGAGTGCCTGGGTATGGTTTGAATTCTAATCTTACCTACATTGCAGAAACACTTCCCCTGAGTACTACGGGGGTTCCCTCAGAAAATAAGATTGGCCAACCGGGTTTGGTTATTTTATTAACGGATGCTCCTTACAAAGTTGCGACTCTTTCCGGATATGACCCTTTTCTGTTTAATGAAGCAGGCAGACAAGACGCTCCCGAAAAGAGCTGGCTTCGTCATTCTGGGGGCGCACACTACCTCTTTTGCGACGGGCATATCAAATGGCTAAATCCGGAGCAGGTTTGGGATGGGCTACCAATAGGTTCGTCCTCACCGGCGGGGATGCCGCGTTTCACATTGGAATAGTTCGTCGCCTATTCCCGCGTGATGGCCTCATCAAGGTTGAGCAGGATACTTGCGGTCAGGGCGTATGCGGCGAGCTCTGAGGGTACGCACTTTGGGTCGGGCTTTGTCTCTCCGAGGGCGAGTAGTTTTTTCGCCTCCTCAGGTGCCGCTTGATAGCGTGCTAGGCGCTTCGCCAGGCCGGCCTTGTGGATTGTTAGCTCCTGCGTGCTCGGGCGGCGCGCGAGTAGTGTCTGGTAGGCCCAGGCGATGCGCGTTTCGGGAGTCGAGCCGCCTTCTAGCAACATGCGTTGCCCGATCATACGCGCCGCCTCGACAAAGGTCACTTCATTGAGTAGTGCCAGTGCCTGGAGCGGCGTATTGGTGCGGCTGCGCTTGACGCGGCACGTGTCGCGGCCCGGCACATCAAAGAGGCCCATGGTCGGAGGGCCAGCACTGCGCTTCCAGATGGTGTAGAGACTGCGCCGGTAGAGGCCATCGGGCAGCGTGTCGTTCTTGTAGTTTCTAAGATTTCCGTAGACATTGAGCTCGTCCCAGAAGCCATCGGGCTGGTAGGGCCGCACGCTGCGCCCTCCGAGCTTCTCCACGAGCAGCCCCCCCGCCAAGAGCGCCTGATCGCGGATTACCTCGCCAGGCAGCCGTAGGCG
>NZ_JAYUPA010000055.1:0-6751 GCF_043760365.1 Armatimonas sp. | reverse complement strand
TGAGGGAAAGCTGAAGGACATGAGCCGGGTGACCATGAGCATACGGCCCCTACTCCCCAATTCCCGCTCCGGCCCCATCTCGTACAGCCCGCTGGTCTCGGCCCCGCTGCAAGTGACCGTGGGAAAGAGTGGCGTATGGAGTGTCTCGTTCCAGCTGGCCTCCGAGCTGGCGGAGCGCTGCTCAGTGGATCTCCTGATACCCAAGGGGTCAAGAGAGTATTTCTCCTACGCGGTAGAGCTCAAGGAGTACATCACCGACGCTTCTTCCCGCTAGATTTGGCGGGGATGGGAAAGCGCTTCTTGAGCCGGTCCCAGACATTAAAAACAATTGGGCAGGTGGCGCAGCTCGCGATCATCATGAGCGTCCGGGAGCGGAAGTTGTGGTCGCGGAGATAGGGAAAGTCGCGGCAGGCTTGCGGGCGATCTTCATACACGGTGCAGGCGTTGCCCTCGCCCAGAAACGAGCAGGGCGTCGAGAGAAAATGCTTGACGCCATCCTCGGCCACCCCGACATACTGTGCCGAAAACGCCTTCGTGGTCATATAAAGCCGTTTGGAAAGCCGCGCGATGTCTTTATCGTCCACCACGATTTGCAGCGTCTTGCAGCAGTTGCCGCACGTGAGGCAGTCAATCTTACTCCAAACCTCTGTTGTCAGCTCCTGAACCACGCCGTCGAGTTGCTCGTTGGAGAGCGGGAGCCGCTGCTTTAAGTAATCGCGAAAGCGGTAGTCGGCTTCTTCGTTGTTTTTCGCGTAGCGGCGGATGCGGGGCAGCTCGCGGATCAGGCCATCGTCGGTGTTGGTGGGCTTATCCAAAGATCCGGCCATCGCGTCCTCCATTGGCCCCTAAATAGGGCTTGCCGGGTTGCCAGTCGGTAAACGGATCGGGTGGGAGAAACCCTGTCAGTGGCAGCATGACTTGTGCTTTGTACTCACCGGAGAGATACGCCGCCTCGCAGAGTTCCAGTGCGGAGAGCGAAGCATTGGCGAGGGTGTAGTCCAGCAGTGCGCCCTCCATCTGATCCGCCAGCGTCTCTAAGTGCCGTCGGTGGCCGGTGACGGAGAACTCTGCCGGGAGCACTTTCTCGCTGTTGAGCAGGAAGCCGTTCTCCCAGCCCCAGAACTCGATCACGCCCTGCTCCCCTATCAGCCGAAAGACAAAGCTCTTGCCGGGCACATTCACAGGCGTCTCATCACCCGTGTGCAGGATTACCCGCAGGCCGCTGGCGTGGACAATGCTTGTCACTGCCGCCGTCTCCACTTGTAGGCCATCTCGGTAAGTGCGTGTTGAGGCATCTATCGCCGCGTGAACCGTGAGGGGCAAGTCGCTCGGAGTCAGCATGCGGCAGAAGTGCAGCCAGTGGATTCCGGCGTTGAGAATATCCCACCCCCTGCACTGAATCTCGACCAGCACCAGCCGCCCGATCTCGTCCTCTTGCACGCGTCGGATAATTTCCAGCGGCGTGGCCTTCGCCAGCAGCCCGTGCGGCACCGCCACCGGGATTTGCTTTGCAGCAATCGCCTCCAGAATCCGCCGCCCTGACTCAAATGTATGCCCCAGCGGCTTCTCGACCAGAATGCCTTTAACGCCTGACTCCAGCGCCGCGAGCGCCACTTCTTCATGGCTGGGCGGGTACGTGCTCACACAGACCACTTCGGTGGGGCACTGCGCCAGCATTTCTTCATGGCTGGGGAAAATCACAATCCCCGGGTAGCTCGCCGCAAGCGCCTCACGAACCTCTGCGCGAAGATCGCAGGCCGCCTTCAAGACAAAGCGCTCCGAAGCTTCCAGAGCATTCAGCGAGAGCTTGCCCCCCGCGCCACCACCCACGACTGAGGCTGTATATTGTCTGCTCACGCCTGCGGCTCCCAGAGTCTGATTCCTCGCACCATGAGGCCCTGCTGGTTTTGTTTTTTTACCTCGGCGGCGTGTTTCTCGGCTTCCTCGCGGGCGGCGGCTGTGGCGGCACTGATCGTGACGTAGTCGTCGGGGCGGCGGTAGCGGTGGATAAAGACGGGGCGTGGCTTTTCGGAGTGGTTCTCTTTGGAGCCATGAATGCAGCGGTAGTGGAAGAAGATCGCATCCCCCGCCTTGCCACAGATCGGCAGCGAGCGCTCCCACGGCCACTCGTCGGGATCGAGCCCCAAGTGCGAGAAAGTATCAATGTGCGTTAATTGCCCGAGCTTATGCGAGCCCGGCACCACGTGCAGCGCCCCGTTCACCAAGTCCGTATCCACCACGTAGTTAAGGCTCGCCATGGGACCGTCGTAGCGGTGCTCAAAGTAGGCGCTATCTTGATGAAGGTTCTTCGGGTGCCCGCCGACAGGCTCTTTGTAGAGGCATTGACCATCTAAGAAGAGCTCGATATTGGGGCCTAGCACGGCTTCTACCAAGTCAATGGCGTTTTTGTCGAGCGCGGACTGGAGAAATGCGCCGCTCGTGGTGTAGCGCAGGGCCAGCACCATGATCTGCTTATCGCGGTCGTAGTTGCCCGGTGCCTTGATCCAGAGTGTGCCATCGGGTGTGCTCCAGCCAATGCCAGGAACTTCTTTGGCCTGCTCGTAGAGCGAGCGTGCCGTGTCTGCCACAAGCTCAACTTCATGGGCAATGGCCGCGATATAGGGCTTCATCAGCCCACGCACCACGAGGCAGCCGTGCTCCTGGTAGATCGCCGCCGCTTTCGCACTATCTAGCGACTCGGCGAAGACTTCAATGTCCGAAATATTGATGTTCATAAAGTTACCACTCCGGCGCTTTGTACTCGGCACGAAGCTGCATGTAGAGTGCTTTCATCTCGGCGAGCGTTTTTGCATAGCCGGGATCACTGTGCACGGAGCGCATCTCGCTCGGGTCACGCTTGAGGTCAAAGAGATTCCACTCTTTTGTGCTGGGAAAGTACATCAGCTTATGGCGGTCCGTGCGGACACCATCGTGGGGGGCGACATTGTGGGTTTTCTCGCCGCTGTAGCGGTAATAGATCGCCTTGCGGAAGTTTTTTGGCGTCTTGCCAGTCTTGAGAATCGGGACGATACTCTGGCCTTGCAAGTCTGTCGGCGCAGGGATTCCCGCCAGCTCTAAGAAAGTCGCGGCGTAGTCAATGTTCTGGATCAGCGCCTCGGGCTTTGAGCCGGGTTTTATGACACCAGGCCAGCGGATCAGAAACGGCATCTTCACCGACTCCTCGAACATCCAGCGCTTATCGAACCAGCCGTGCTCCCCGAGATAGAATCCCTGGTCCGAGGCATAGATCACGACGGTGTTTTTCGCCAGCCCGCTCTTGTCCAGATAGTCTAGAAGCTCCCCGACACTCTCGTCCACGCCGCGCACACAACGGAGATAGTCTTTGAGATACCGCTGGTACTTCCAGCGCAGCTTATCGCGCTCGCTCATTGTGGGAAATTTTTCCAGCAGCGCCTTGTTCTCCGCCGCATACGCCGCCTTCCACGCCGCCGCCTGATCAGGTGTCATGCGATTGAGCTCGCCCACTTTGTCATTTTCTTGCCCCAGGGGGTTGGGCAGAACTTTTAGATCCGATGTCCAGGTCATGTCGGCGTTGATCTGCATCTTCTGGGTCTTGAGTGTGGTTGCTCGATTCTCGTAGGAATCAAAAAGACTTTTAGGCTCCGGGAAGACTGTGTCCTTGAAGACATGAAAGTGCTCGGGGGCAATCATCCAGTTTCGGTGCGGCGCTTTATGCTGGCACATCAGTACAAAGGGCTTAGATTTATCGCGGTTTTTGTCCAGCCAGTCCAGCGCGAGCTTGGTGGTTCGTTCCGTGACATGGCCGGGATAGCGCTTGCGCCCGCCGCCTTGCTGCAAGAAATCCGGGTTGTAGTAGTTGCCCTGGCCAGGGACGATCTCCCAGTAGTCAAAGCCCGTTGGGTCTGTGACTAAGTGCCATTTACCAATAATTGCTGTCTGATATCCGGCCTTCTGAAAGGCTTTGGGAAACGTCCACTGCGTGCCGTCGAACTGGGAGTTGTCGTTGTCTACAAAGCCATTGATATGCGAGTGCTTGCCCGTTAGAATGCAGGCACGCGACGGCCCGCAGATCGAGTTGGCGCAAAAAGAGTTAGGGAAGATTGCGCCTTCGCGGGCAAGACGGTCAATATGGGGGGTGGGAGCGAGCCGCGCCAGTGGGCCGCCGTAGGCCGAGATCGCATTGAGCGCGTGGTCATCGGAGAAGATAAAAAGAATGTTAGGTTGCTGCATCATGCCCTAGGATTCGCGGCGAGTGGAGTGGGTTCCTGCTCTTCCTAATGACCGTGAATCGGCATCCGCATAGAAAAAGTATGGCATCGTGCTTGACGTAATGTCAAGCGACGCAGTACAATATTTTGAGCGTAGAACTTTCAAGTATCGGTTGTACCCGACAGCATCACAAGAGATAAGCCTGGATGCTTGCCTCCGCGAATGCCGTTGGCTGTACAACTACCTGCTTGGAATGCGGAAGACCGCTTACGAGACAAACGGCGAAACTCTCACGATGTACGATCAGCAAGCAACGTACAAAGAACTTAAAGAAATACACCCCTCGCTTCGCACCGTTAATGCCCAAGTCCTTCAGAACGTCGCAGTCCGCCTTGACCTAGGCATGAAAGCTTTCTTTCGACGTATTAGGGTGCAAGCTTGAGGGATCAACGGCTAGGGGCGCTGCGTACCGCAACGCTCTCGCTTTCCAAGATAGGACAGGTCAAGATTAAACTTCACCGTCCGCTCGAAGGAACACCAAAGCCTTGTGCCATTAAGCGCGATTCCTGCGGCAAGTGGTGGGGGACCTTCTCTTGTGAGATTGAAACACCAGAGCTTTTGCCAGAAACGGGTGAAGCAGTGAGCCAAGTTCATGCTAAAATCGTCAACCGTTTTGAGTTCATAGCCGTTGAAGATATTCAGCAGTTCTTTGATATGTTGGCGTACAAGGCAGAATGTGCCGGGCGACAATTGATCAAGGTGAATCCTGCGTACACGAGTCAAGACTGTCACCAATGCAAGCACAGGCAGAAGATGCCTCGCTCAACATTCTTAAAATCGCTTTGGGACAACAAAGCGTTGAGGCTTGACCTCAGAGAAGCCCCCTGCTTTAGCGGGGGGAGTTGTCACGTTTTTTCGAGGACACAAACACATGGCAAAACAGGTTCGTATCGGTTTGGTGGGATATCAGTTCATGGGCAAAGCACACAGCAATGCCTACCGTCAGCTCCACCGCTTCTTCCCGGAGCTGGGCGTGGAGCCCGTTCTGAAGGCGCTCTGTGGGCGCAGTGAAGAGAAAGTAAAGGCGGCGGCGGAGAAGTTTGGCTTCGAGAGCTACGAGACGGACTATCGTAAGCTGGTGGAGCGGGATGATATTGATATTATTGATATCGTCACCCCAGGCGATACGCATGTCGAGATCGCGATTGCCGCTGCCAAGGCGGGCAAGATGGTCTTCTGCGAGAAGCCGCTGGCCAGCTCTGTGGAGAAAGTGGAGCAGATGTGCGCTGCCGTGAACGCCGCCGGAGTGCGCAACGCCACTTGCTTCAACTACCGTGGGGTTCCCGCGATCAAGCTGGCAAAACAAATGATCCAGGACGGTGTTCTAGGCAAGATCTACCACTGGCGGAGTGTGTATTTGCAGGACTGGATCCTCGACCCCAACTTCCCAATTGTCTGGCGCTTACAGGGCGATATTGCGGGTTCCGGCTCCCACGGCGATCTGGTGGCGCACTCGATTGATCTAGCGCACTATTTAGTGGGCGATATCACCGAGGTGAGCGGGATGATGGATACGTTCATCAAGCAGCGCCCGATTCTCGCGGAGTCCGATGACCGGCTGGGCGGAAAGGCTAGTGATCAGATGGGCGATGTGACCGTGGACGACAGCTCGATCTTTCTGGCGCGTTTTGCGGGCGGCGCGGTGGGCACTTTTGAGGCGACTCGTCTGGCTGCTGGGCGCAAGAACCACAACAAGTTTGAGATCAATGGCTCTAAAGGCTCGATTGTCTTCAACATGGAGCGGATGAACGAGCTGGAGTACTACAACCACGACGATCCCACGGAACTTAAAGGCTTCCGCACCATCCAGACCACCGATGGCAGCCACCCCTACACGGGCAACTACTGGCCCGTCGGTCATATCATCGGCTACGAGCACACGTTTATCAACTTGATTCACGACATGCTGCAAGCCTGGACCACGGGCGCGGAGTTCCACCCGGACTTCAACGACGGTCTTAAGTGTCAGAGAGTGCTCGACGCGGTGAAGGCTTCGTCGGATGATCGTTCCTGGAAGAGTATCTAACTTTTTTTCGCTCCCATGAACGGGAGCGTCTTATTGTCCTCGTGCCTCGGACACAAAGGGCGTGCCGCCCATCCCGAATCAACTCTGTATGGCCCAGAGGGCCTTTGTGTCGCGAAGCGACAATAAGACGCCCCGGTTCATCGGGGCGAAATAGAAATATTTTTTTAGAACCGAAACCAAAGCCCTTGCGTATTCGTCAGTGTAAGCAGGGGCATTTTCTCTGTGGAGTGTAAAAGCAATGGCTCGGTGTAAAGCATGCGGGACGGAAGCGCCCGCGATGGCACGATTTTGCAATATCTGCGGCGCGGCGGTAGCGGCGGCAACGCCGTCACCGGCGAGTGCAGCCACGCCAGGTTCTGCGGCCCGGCCCCAGCCGATACTCTACACGCAGCCAGTGGCACAGCAGCCTCAGCAAGCTAGTGGGATGAACAAGGCCGGGCTGGCCGCGCTGATCTCCGGGATCGTCTTGGTGGG
>NZ_JAYUPA010000054.1:0-6763 GCF_043760365.1 Armatimonas sp. | reverse complement strand
GCTGGGGCCTGCCCGAAGACATCGGGCGCGCCGTCGCCGCCCTCGCCCGAGGAGATTTTCCGTTCTCAACGGGCGAGGTCATCAACATTGACGGCGGCTTCCACCTACGAACACTGTAGATAGACTAATTTGAGTAGACATAACGAAATTTAAGTCTTGGAATTTCAGTTTCTGTGTCAATGAGTTGAACATCATTACTGGTGTTGATCTGAATAATTTTCACGGACGTGTTATCCGTTTTTATCAATGGCTTTGATTTTTTTATGCCTTGTATGGAGTCAATTATATCTCTATTATTTATTAAAAATAATAGAGATATTAGCATTTTTGATTGATTATCTAATTCAATGAATTTTATTGTACTATTTGCAGATTCTTTCATTTGTAATGAAAGTAATTTCCTTATCACTGCTATGATTTCATGGTATAATATTTCTGTTTCTTCTTCTATTGATTTGTTTGTTGCTGTATATAATTCTCTATTGCTAAGTGGTTTCTTATTTTTCTGTATATTTTTTTTAATAAAATAGTTGATGGAATTTTTAACTGGACTGGGACACAGATTTTCTATTTCTGAATATAAATTATTGATATTTATATTTTTAGGTAATTTTTTATCTGTTATATTTATTGTATTGTCCTTTTTTTGTATGTTTAATCCGTATATTTCAGATATAGATGTTAGGGATTGGTTGAAATCTCGGTCGAAAACGAAATCTTTACAGAAAAAAGATTTGGATTTTAAATGTTCATCAATATTTATATTGATTGAATATTTCTTTAGGTGAGAAACGAAAGTGCCTAGTGTATGATCCTGAAAAATAGGAGGTGGTAATTTATCTTCAAATGAATTATCATCTAATTTGTTTAATACTTTTATTGTCTTTTCTAATTTTTGTTTGTCCATATCAGATAGTGGTAATAATCCAACTCCAACCATTTGTATATTGTTATCTATATCTTTGAATTGTCGCAGACTGACTCCAGAATTTTGGAAACGGAATTTATGGCTAAGAAGAAAATGCCAGTTGTTATTTTCTGGGCCAAATTTTCCATCAAGAAACAGAATTGGGTGTTCATTTCCTGTATCCCAATATCTCAAAACTGTGCTGTCACGTTCTAGGGTTGAAATAATTTTGTAGAGTAAGGAAATAGTATAAAGTGAACGATTCTCTTGTTTTGATATGCCATCAAGAAATATTTTCTTTTGTATCTCGCTTAGATTTGAAAATGGTATTCCTTTTTGTATAGATATTTTTTCTGACTCGCTAAGATTTTTTATGAATCGATTGAAATCAATCTTGGCATCTGAATATGGATCTGGAGTTATAAATTTACAAAGTCTAAATAGATTAGTGATGTAATTTCTTATTTCTATATAAGTAATATTTGGAATTCTCGATTTTTCGGGATCTGTTTTAATCGTAATTGACTTTGTTTGATTATTTTTGATAGTGATTGGATTATCTGAAAAAACAACATGATTGTAACTGTCTTGATTTATTATTATACCCATTGAAAGAGTTATTGGTAATATCATTGGTATTCTCCTGGAATATATGAAGTTGGGATATTATTTAAGGCATCTTAGCCATGTCGTATTATCGATGACTATAGCTAAAATGTCCTAATTGTTTTTTGTTTAAAAACTTGCCTCACCCGTAGCTGGTTCTGATTTTGCATCTATATGTGCACCTCTACCTAGCGTTAGCGGTAAAAGCCAAGTTAAAGTTTTAGGCTTATAATATGGATTCGCTGTTCCCGTATTACCCTCCGCTGTTTCTTCACCAAAGTCTTGCTGCTTCTTAAGTGTGATAGATGAAGAAGCTGCACCTTGAATTATCGCTTCACCACGAGCCAGAAACTTGATTTTAGGCGTGATTATGATATCTCCGGTTATTCCCGATTTGTCATTTGTAATTGTTGCAAACATTACAACGTTAAAATCGGCACAAGGATTTACAGCATCAGCAGTACATTTATAACTTACTTGACCTTCGATATCGGGTTCGTGATTTCCATAGCCAGAATACGTATCAATTCCATAAGATGGATTTCCGTCACCATAGTCTTCCCAGCCAATTATGATAGTTTTTGCAAATGCTCTTGGAGCAGGTGATGAACTAATCAGTTTGGAGAGTGGGTGTAATCCCAGAGAAAGAACGGTTAAAGCTGCGATTATCATACGTTACCTCACGTTAGTCAGTGCGGTTCCGCAGTCAGTGCGGTTCCGCAGTCAGTGCGGTTCCGCTCACGTGGGAAGTATAACAGAATATTTTACAATATGCAAGGAGCCGTTTTCACGAATCATTTTCTGCTACGGCATGCCTTGGAAAACCTTCGTGAAAACGGCTCGTGGTTTTAATATTTTTTTCAGATAGATATGCCCTACAGGCAAGAGTCTTTGGGCAACGGCGGCGTTCCCAGATTGGATCAGTTTGTGCAGCTTTCGCGCGAGTGGTGTCTTGTCCTCAATGCTCACTATCTACATTACGGGCGAGGTGATCAACATAGATGGTGGTTTCCACCTACGAACGCTGTAGCCGCTGATGCCTGGAATTACTTCCAGGCAACATCCAGGTTACGCGCGGCAAACGGCTCATCGAGACGCTTGACGGGCGCGGTGTAGGGAGCGCCCTGCACCAACGCGGGATCGTCGGCGGCTTCTTGCGCGATTTTTTCTAGTGCCTCCACGAAGGCATCCAGCGTCTCCAGGCTCTCCGTCTCCGTGGGCTCGATCATGAGGCACTCGGGGACGATCAAGGGGAAGTACATGGTCGGCGGATGGAAACCGTAGTCAATAATCCGCTTGCAGACATCCAGCGCCTTGACATTGTAGTCTTTTTTCAGGCGCTCCAACGAGAAGACGGCCTCGTGCATACAAGGCCGGTCGTAGGCAACGGCGAATGTCTTGCTGAGCTTGGCTTTTAAGTAGCTCGCGTTCAGTACGCTGTTCTCGCTGATCTGCGGGAGCTTCTCGCGGCCATAGTGCATTAAATACGCGTAGCCACGCACAACTGCCAGATAGGCTCCGGCGTAGGGCCCCACTTTTCCCACCGAGAGCGGACGGTCAGAATCAAGGCCAAAGCTGCCGTCGGCGCGCTTCACCGCCATCGGGACGGGCAGAAACGGCTCCAGAATTTTCTTGACACCCACCGGGCCGGAGCCGGGGCCGCCGCCGCCGTGGGGTACAGAGAACGTCTTGTGCAGGTTCACGTGCATCACGTCGAAGCCCATATCACCCGGTCGGACGGTGCCGACCAGCGCGTTCATGTTCGCCCCGTCGCAGTACATCAGTCCGCCCGCGTCGTGGACAAGCTGCGAGATCTCCAGAATGTCTTCCTCGAACAGCCCGACCGTGTTGGGGTTGGTGAGCATGAAGCCCGCGATCTGCCCGTCGTGCTTGGCGAGCTGCTCTTTTAGGTGCGCGATATCGGTCAGGCCGCGCTCGTTGGTCTTGACATCCACCACTTTATAACCACAGCGCGCCGCAGACGCCGGGTTGGTTCCGTGCGCCGCTGTGGGCACCACGACCATTTTACGCGTCTCGCCCTCGCCACGGTGAATGTGGTACGCCCGAATCAGCATCAGACCAAGCAGCTCCCCATGCGCTCCGGCGGCGGGCTGGAGGCTCACGGCGTCCATCCCGAGAATCGTCGCGAGCATCTCCTGCATCTCGTAGAGCACTGCAATCGCGCCCTGCGCCGTCTCCTCGGGCTGATAAGGATGCACCCGCGCGAAGCCCGGCATGTTCACCGCGACATCGTTGATCTTGGGGTTGTACTTCATGGTGCAGGAGCCCAGGGGATAGAAACCCTTGTCCACGCAGTAGTTCAGGTTGGAGATACGCACAAAGTGCCGCACCACCTCCGGCTCCGAGAGCTCAGGCAGAGGAAGTTCCGTGCGCAGTGCCACACCCGGCAGCAGCTCGCCGAGCGGCTTCACGGGAACATCGCAGGCGGGCATCCGCACGCCCACACGGCCCGGTCGAGAGAGTTCAAAAAGAGTTAGTTCCATAGTTTTAGTTACTTATCCGTTACGTTTTCCAAACAGTCGGCCCAGGAGACTTGGTTTTTCAGTTGGCAGATTTTCGGGGCTGAGTGTCATCTGAATATTTTTGATACGGTTCTGATCATCGAAGGATACCTCCAGACGCTCTCCCACGGGAAATGCCTCCCAGGCAAGACGGTGATCTGTTACAGTGAAAGTCGAGATCGCCGCCATCACAGCTTGCGTAGTGCGATTCGGGTTAAATGGCAGGTTGCGGGCCTTGGGGAAGGACTCCACAACCACATAGAGTGCGCCCCCAGAAAATGGGCACCGGAACGTGCCGTAGCTGCCGCTGAGCCCCGCGCAGAGGATTGCCATTTCGTGTCCAAACGTCTCCGAAGGAAGTGGAAATTCTTCTGTAATCTGAAAATGGGCTTCTGTGCCGTTCTCCTTGAGCTTTCCGACTGCAACAAGAAGATCGGCTGGTGGATTGCTCTCCTTATTCGCCCATGCCCAGAGCCAGGTGCCGTTGGCTTCGCTACCGACAAGCTGAACCGGACAGGTGGCGATTACCGCGCCCGATTTTCTCTTGAACGCAATGGTTCCAAGCCGCATGTCTACGTTCCAGTTGTATTCGCCTAGAACTTCCTGCATGCGGACGTTATTGTCCATGATGCGGAACACATAATCTTCGATTTGCATTAGAACACGCGCTCCAGTGACAGAATAAAGCCCGAAAGCTCCGGTTCACAGGAAACTTCGGTGGGATTGGTCAGCGTTTGCGTCGGCTGGCCGGGGCGGTAGACTTCAACGACGTGGCGTTTACGGTCAATAATCAGGCCCAAGCGTGCGCCGTTAGAGAGATATTCCGTCAGTTTTGCTTGGGTTTCCGTCAGGCTATCACTGGGGGAGAGTAGCTCCACCACGAAGTCGGGGCAGATATGGGCAAAGCCCCGTCGTTCAGTGGCCGTGAGCGCAATCCACCGCTCGGCGCTGATCCAGGCGGCATCCGGCGAGCGGGTCGTTCCACTAGGAAGCGTGAACCCAGCGCTCGGGCCAAAGGTCTTTCCGGGCTCCGGGAGGCTCCAGTTCCAGAGGGTCAAGAGTGTCGTGATTGCCGTGTTGCGGCTATCGCCTTCGGCTTCGGCGGGGGGCATAAAGAGTAGCTTTCCTTCGTCCGTACGCTCCACCCGTAGATCGGGATGGCGTTGGCAGAGGCGCACGAACTCCCTGTAGGAGATCCGGGGCATCTCAAAGGCGATGGGAAGCGGCCCATTCTCGGCGGAGTCATAGAGAACTGCGGTGGTGGTCTTCATGGTTTGATTTTATCGCCGCTTTCCAAAAATGCGCACAAGAAAGCCGGGTTTGCTTGCTTGCTCGGGGGCTTCTGCTGTTTCCATTTGGGGGATCGTGCCCACCTCCTGCAACTGCGGAACTTCGGCACTCATGCTGAGAATCTGGCCGTGGTGGGCGAACTGAATTCGGAGCAGGCCTTCCTGAAAACGCCAGAAGAAGGTCTCATCCGCCAGGTTTGAGCCTGCCGCCCCTGAGGCCTTTCCAAGGTAGGCTTCGACCGCCTGCCGGTGGTTCATCGAGAAACGCAGCTTGCCTTCCTGAATCACATGCTGCGAGATGTGGAGATCTCGCTCCACAAGCCCCGCATCGGGGAAGAGTGCCACGCTCAAAAACAATGTCTTCCCATTTTGGCGTGCCTCGAAGACGAAGAAAGCCTTGAGGTAGCCCGCGCTTGCGATCGCCCAGCTCTGCGCCTGGGTGGGTGTGCTGAGGGTGATAGGCCCCTTTGAATCGAATACCTCTAGGCCTGCTCCCCGTGCTGTGACTCTGAGCCGCCCCAGGCCCGTGACACACTTCCAGTCCTCCGGGATAGCCGGGTCGGCCCAGCCAAAGTTGAAACTGCCGGACTGCTGATCGTAGGTTCCAATGAGCTTCATCGGGGAGGAGAACAAGATTCGCCCCGTGCCCGGCTCACGAAAGAGGATCTCCCCTCCGGGCAAGTCAAGCTCCCACACCCACGAGTGCGCGGTGCGGTTCAGAAATGCCAGCGCCGTCTGCTCGTTTTCGAGCAGACGGAGCGCATGGTCCTCAAGCTTTAGCGAAGGCATGCGACGAGCTGGTCTATCTCGGACTTGATGCGCTGCTCCGTGACACAGATTAGCATCTGGTTTCCGGGGAGCGGCAGGCCCCCTAGAATCCCGGCAGCGAGGAGCTTTTTATTGAGTTCCACCGGATCGCTCGGGCACTGGATCAGAAACTCCTTGAAGAACGGGCCACTGTAGACGAGGGAGTAGCCCGGAAGGCTGGTAAGCTGCTCGGCGGCGTAGTGGGCTTTCTGGAGGCACAGTGCCGCCACTTCCTGCATGCCCGTCTTGCCGAAGCTAGCCAGATACACCGTCGCCGCTAGGGCGAAGAGTGCCTGGTTGGTGCAGATATTGCTGGTGGCCGTGTCGCGGCGGATGTCCTGCTCGCGCGTACGGAGCGTCATCACGTAGCCCTTCGTGCCATCGGTGTCTTTCGTGACACCGACGATGCGCCCTGGAATGCGCCGGATAAACTCTTTTTTGCAGCAGAAGATGCCAAGGAGCGGGCCACCAAACGCGGGGTAGCAGCCCAGACTCTGGCCCTCCGCCACGAGAATGTCCACGCCACACGCACCGGGTGCCTCTAAGACGCCCAGCGAGATCGGATCCACGGAAGCGACGAGCAGTGCGCCGTGGGCATGGGCCGCATCGGCGTGGGCTTTTAAGTCCTCGAT
>NZ_JAYUPA010000053.1:0-2410 GCF_043760365.1 Armatimonas sp. | reverse complement strand
ATGGGCTGGAGAACCGGGCGTATTGTTGTGGCGGGTGCAACGGCGCAAAGTACGATGGTATCGAAGCGCCCGACCCGACAACGGGCCAGCTCGCTCCCCTCTTTCACCCGCGCCAGGATCGCTGGGAAGACCATTTCACCTGGAACTCTGACCAGACGGAGATGATCGGCATCACGACGACAGGCCGCGCCACAGTTGCACGGCTCCGCCTGAATCGTGAGGAAGTAGTCCGGTTACGGCGTGTCCTCCCCCTTCTTCCGCGCCCTGCGGTCTGACATTCGGACGCATAAATGGTAGCGCCACTATCAAGGCAAGCGCCTCTCCCCCTTCGCAGCGAGGGACGAGCGATTGCCGGAGGGGGAAAGCCGTCTCAGCGGCAGGGGGAGGCTACTTATACCGCCAGTCGGGGTGGTCCGTGTAGGCGAAGGTTTCCTCGATTAGGACGAAAAGCGGTGGGTCGCTCGCCTTAAGCTGCTCGCGGCTACCGGGGCAGCGTACATCAAAGTACGCTTCCACACTTACCACCCATCTCTCTAGCCGCTGCTCGCCGTGGAGTGCTTTGAGGCGCGCGTCGAACGAGGCAGTATCGAGGCGCTTTACCCGAAGCTCGTACTGCTGCTTGTCGCGGCGCTGCTCAAAGGCCGGATCAACCGGGCGCGTGCCAACCACAGTGGCAATCGCATGGGCAAAGACGGCAACCGTGGCGGCGAGGTCGGCCTCAGTGACAGGGAGGCACTTGGTGTCGGTGCCAGGTGCGTTTGCGCCTTTGGGCAGAACGGCGAGGTAGTAGCCGTCGCCTATCAGGGCCTTGAGAATATCGTGGCGGTAGGCGAAGAGCTTGCGGATCGTGTCGTTGGCTTTAAGAAGTGCTTTGTCGCTGGTGCGAGAATGGCCCACCACGGGGAACTCGCGTGCGAGGGTAAATTTCGTAAAGACCGGCGGAATTTTATAGTGGGCAGGCGGCGGGATCACGGAGGGCTGCTGGCGGACGGAGGTGTAGCGCCAGTCGTTGGATTTGTTAAGCTTGAAGGCCGCGTGCACCAGTGCGTAGCCGTCGGGGTCGTATTTTTGGAGCTGCTCACGGGTGCCAATCGGCCCGTGGTTCCAGTTATTGACCCGGTTGCAGTCAAAGTAGCTCTGCGCGATCTCCCCCCAGTACTCGCCAGGATTCGACATGGCGTAGGTGTTTTTCCAGAGGCCCTTGGCAAGGGCGTTTTGGTAGGTCTGCCGCAGCCGTCCGCGCCAGCTTGGGTCCAGCCGACTCAGCGCCGCATCTATCGTGTGGCAAAACTCATGGACGGCGATACTCTCGTCGTCGTAGCGGTCTAGCGGCAAGCTCAGCAAGTTTTCCTCACCGAAGCTGGTCACATCGAGGCCACCCGTCCCCCGAACGCGCTCGTTCAGGTAGGCGGGATTAGGAGCGTTGCGGTACTCGGGCATCTCGGTGTAGACCTGATCTTTGCCGATAATGATCAGCCGGGTTCCGACGGTTGCCATCTTTTCCAGCACATCGGGCCGTCCGGCGAGGAGATGGGCGACGAGGTAGTGGGTTCTCAGAAGCGCCGCATCGTCCACGACGCCTCCCGCAGCGATATGGAGTCCGTTCAGACTCAGATGCTTTTTATAGAACCTTCGCGCCGCGTCTCGATCTGCCTCACGAAAGTTCGCAAAAAAGCTCTCCGGCGGCGCAGTGACCTGGATCGGTTGACGCATCATGCCACGCTCGCCAGGCGCTTGAGGTGATACGCGCAGTTCTTCGTGCATGCCTGGCCAACCTGCGCGTTATTGTGGCATTTCACGCAGACCTGCCCCTTACGTTTGCAGTAGGCGCAGTCAAAATTCTCGGTGGCGGGGTCACCACAGTGCGGGCAGAGGCCGTATTTCTGACTGGGCTGAAGTTTGCTATCCACGGCCACGCGGTGATCGAATAGAAAGCACTCACCGTCGAAGGCACCGCCGTCTGGGAACTCGGCGAAGTAGTTTAAAATCCCACCATCGAGCTGATAGACATTCTCATAGCCTTTTTCCTCCAGCGTGAGAATCGCTTTTTCGCAGCGAATCCCGCCCGTGCAGTAGATCAGAATGGTCTTGTCTTTGGGCAGTGGATTGCCGTCAATATAGTGGGCAAACTCAGAGAATTTGGTGATATTAGGGTCTAACGCGCCTCTAAACTTCCCAATACGTGTCTCATAGTCGTTGCGCGTGTCTAGCACCATCACATCGCTTTCGTTTTCTAATAAGGCATGCCACTCTTTGGGCGGCAAGTGCCGGTGCTGGTCGCTTTGCGGGAAAATTCCGGGCAGCTCCGCCGTCACAATTTCGTCGCGGATTTGAACCGTCCAGCGCCGGAAAACGGACTTCGGCGCAAACGAGTCTTTATATTTTAGCCCGGCAAACTCGGGGATTTCGA
>NZ_JAYUPA010000052.1:0-2410 GCF_043760365.1 Armatimonas sp. | reverse complement strand
GCAGTTCCAGAGCTACCTCGATACTCTGGTGTAGTCGCGGAGCGACATCGTGGCCGAAGGCCAAAAGCGAAGCGAGCCTCCCACGTTTATGTGGGGTGGCTAACCGGGCGCTCTGGCGATACAACAGCTCTCAGAGTTGCAAAACGTTCTTATTTTAACCCGTGACGCTCCTGACCGTCCGCCGCTGCAAGTGACGCACGCGTTGATGGCGGCGAGTCTGCATGTCTGCCCACTGGCCTTTGATGCCGATGAAGATGAGTGGATCGGGGCATTTAATGGGGTTCCGCCGCATCTGATTGTCGCGGATCTCTCAGACAGCAGTGAGCTGTTTTTGCTCCGGAGCGCTCGGAGCCGATTGCTGGCGATCTGGGGAGAGGGCGTCCCGATCCCCCCCCTGCTGGCGCTCCTCACCCGGCGGCACTTGACTTCTCCAGAGCTACGCGCCTTTGTGGATGATTTTTTGCTGCCCCCCTACGAACCTGAGGAAGTTAAAGCTAGGGTCGCCCTGCTCTTTTTCCGCAAGCGCTCGGTCGAGGCGGGCGACATGCTTCACTTCGGCGGAATTCGACTGAGTCTGGGCGCGGGAAAGGTCTCCACAGCGGAGGGCAAGCCGCTGGCTCTCACGCCGCGCGAGTTTCAGCTTCTACGCTTTTTACTCACCCACCGGGGGCGACGCTACCCCCGTGAGCAGATTCTTGCGATGGTCTGGGGCGTGGACTATGAGGGTGGTGAGCGCACGGTGGACATCCATATCCGCAGGCTACGCGCCAAGCTCCCCCCCGAGACCGCCGAGCTTTTAGAGACACGGCGGGGACTCGGGTATGGGTTTCGGGTCGACTGAGAACTACCGGAGCGCCACCTTCAGGGCATCGTCGGCGTGGCGCAGGAAAACAAAGCTCAGCTCCGCGCGCACATCCTCCGGAAGATCGTCCAGATCTTTCTCGTTCTCGGCGGGCAGGAGCACGATACGGATCCCGGAGCGGTGCGCGGCGAGCACTTTCTCCTTGATCCCCCCAACCGGCAGCACCTTCCCCCTCAGTGTGATCTCACCGGTCATCGCCACATCGCGGCGCACGGGCCGACTTGAGATCGCTGACGCCAGTGCCACAGCCATAGTGACTCCCGCCGAGGGGCCATCTTTAGGAACCGCCCCTGCGGGGACATGGATATGAATATCCTTGCCCTTATCCGCATCCTCAGCAATTCCCAGAGTTGTCAGGCGCGAGCGCACAAAGGTCCACGCGGTCTGTGCCGACTCCCGCATCACCTCCCCTAGCTGGCCTGTGAGGGTCAGCTTGCCCTCGCCGCGTGTGGGAAGTACCTCGATGGTGATCGTGTCGCCGCCAGCCTCTGTATAGACCAGACCCGTCACTGCCCCCACTTCGTCGGCCTCCTCCATCTTGCCCCAGTCGTAGCGCGGCTTGCCCAGGAGTGTCTCCAGTATCGGCACATCCACCGCCACCACCGTGCTCTCGTCGCCCGCGATCTTGCGCGCCGCCTTCCGGCAGAGCGAGCCGATCTCTCGGTGGAGGTTGCGGACGCCCGCCTCACGCGTGTACTCGCGAATCAAGTGCACCAGACCATCATTAGAGAGCGTGAAGTTCTCCTCGCTCAGCCCGTGGCTCTCGCGCTGCCGGGGCAGGAGATGGTTTTGTGCAATCGCGCGCTTCTCACTCTCGATGTAACCCGAAAAATAAATAACCTCCAGCCGGTCACGAAGCGCCGGGGGGATCGTGTCGAGCAAGTTCGCCGTGGCGATAAAAAGTGCCTGTGAGAGATCAAACGGCACTTCAAGGTAGTGATCTGAGAACTCTTTGTTCTGCTCAGGATCCAGCGCCTCTAAAAGCGCGGAGCTAGGATCGCCACGAAAGTCATTGCCCAGCTTGTCAATTTCATCCAGCACGATCACGGGATTGCGGCTGCCCGCCTGCCGAATGGCCTGTAAAATCCGGCCCGGCATCGCTCCGACATAGGTTCGGCGGTGGCCACGAATCTCAGCCTCATCGCGCACTCCTCCCAGGGAGAGCCGCGCGAACTTGCGCCCCAGCGCCCGCGCCACCGAGCGCCCCAGGCTGGTCTTGCCGACACCCGGTGGCCCGACGAAACAAAGAATCGGTGCCTTGAGCTTGTCGCCCGCCAGCTTACGCACTGCAAGAAACTCCAAAATTCGTTCCTTGACTTTAGGCAAGCCGTAGTGGTCCTCATCAAGAATACGCTCCGCCTCCGTAATATCCAGGCGGTCGTCGGTGAGGGTGCTCCAGGGCATCGAGACCATCAGATCCAAATAGTTGCGCAGAACCCCGGCCTCAGGGCTCACCAGCGGAGTCTTCTCGAAGCGGTCCAGCTCTTTAAAAGCACGCGCCTCAATCTCCTCTGGCATCTTCGCGGACTGGATCTTCTCCCGGTACTC
>NZ_JAYUPA010000051.1:0-6768 GCF_043760365.1 Armatimonas sp. | reverse complement strand
ATTCTCCCGCCTTCCCTTCCTCGTCCGATGACTCTCGTTATGTTGCATCCAGCCAGGGGCTATGTTGCTGTGCGGGATCTTTTGAGACAAATAGGTTAGGTCTTTTGTCTCAGGCGCGCAAGGTAGTCCAGTGGTAACCTACTCATACGAACCAGCATCAGGACGAATCTCCTCCACGGGAATAGCGGAAGGCCGGTGACGCCCTATCTGGTCTCCTGCACCTGCCAGCGGTTGTCGCCGAAGCCGATGATAGGTTCAGTCCGATGGCCCCGTGGGAGCAAATCGTTTCGATTACCCTAGGCCGAATCTGTCGTGGTCTCAAGGCGCGGAAAGCGACAATCTTGATGAGTTTCTACATACGTCGTGACAGATTGTGGGCACTGCTCACAGCAATCTTTGTCACGGGTCTTGTTTTTGGATTTCTTGGCAGAGAACGTGCAATCGCCAGTGAGAGACTATCCTACCAATCGAGCATACTGGCGAAAATTGCACGAGACGCGATGCTTTATCGGGCGACGCCACAACGGATCGCTGACAAGGTGAAAACAGAGTTGAAGACATCCGTAGATTTCGGTTTCTCTCATCAGAATGCTCAGGAGGCGGTCGTTGTTATGCCTGACGAGACTGGCTTTCTCGGTCTCGGAGGGCGCTGGATTCTGCACCTGCAAGTAGGAAATGATGGCCGTTGTGAACAGGCATGGTTGGAGATGCAACCTGTGGGTTGTCCCTAAGAAAAGCCAGCAGCCCCAGAATGGCAGTAATGGAGCAGTGACAGACGGGGGCTAAGTCCTCACAGGGTTACTGCCCGTCTCGACAGTTACCTAAAATTTGGGATGACTCTACGCATCGCACCAGCTCGCTATCAGTGGGGGAGTTGTGGAGTGAAGCGATGATGCTTAAGAACCTCTCGCCACTTGTGCCCCGTTTCCTGTACCATGTGCTATGCAACGCCAGCAGGAGAAAGAACCCGCCACCAGGCCGAGGCCACAGAAGCCCCGTTGATCCGTGGGGGAGCTGCTGGTAGGCTGGTTTCTGCTGGTGTGCGGCGCGGTTGCCGTGGTCGCTACTGTGACTCAAGTGACTGAGTATCTGCGTCATGGCGAAGGGGCGTTTTTCCTTGTCTTTACCCTGCTTTCGCTCCAAAGTAACTGTTGCCTTCTGGGTGGTTTGTCTTCCCTACTAAGGTATCATGCTGTCGCTCGTTGGCTGCTCACTGCTGGTGCGCTCTGCTCAGTGGGGATGGCTTTGTGGTTAGGCTATGACTATTACTTATCAAGGCATTATCCTCAACCTCCTGGTTCACTAATCGAAATTACTCTTTTTGCGTTTGCCTTCCTCGCCTTTGCTGGCCTCTTGTACTTCCTGGGCTGGTGGCTAGGCCGTCAGGAAGACAGCGAGGCGTGAGGGGAGTTGGCATAAAACTCTAGTTTCTCGCCACCGTCGGAAAGCCGATTTTTGTCGAGGGAGCTGGCTCCGAATTTCGGGAGGGTTTTTCGCCAGGGTAAAACGGGGCGATTCTAAACTCGTTTCTCTTCAATGGATCTATTTGCCCGTAGCAACTTTGACAGCTTCCAAAAGCGCTTGAGCCTTCGCTAACCCCCCAGCGAGGGCAAAATCTCGGAGACTCTCACTCACCCTTGAATTATAGGAAGAGTCGTTTTCAGTGGACGATCCGTCGTACTGAGCGTAGCGCGTCCATCGCTCAACCTCCGCCTCGGCGTAGCCAATCAGGGTGTTACCTGTCGGGTCTGGTAGTCTTGGGTTCGCTCCTGCCTCCAAGAGCGCCACGACACACTCCAGAGCACCGTTGCTGGCCGCAAGGTGCAGTGGTGTCTGGCCGTAGCCATCTAGCGGGTCAGGCTCTGCCCCAAGCTCCAGCAGCGTCCGCACCGCCGTTTGATTTGCCCAGTCTCCCCCCGTCGCTTTGTGCAGAGGAGTTCTGCCCTCACTGTCGCGAGCATCCATCGAGAAGCCTGCACGAACGAGTGAGCGGATGATCTGAGCACAAGCCAGGTTCGTTTCTTCCTCCTGGTACTCGCCTTGCCAGCAGATGCTATGCAGGGGTGAACACATGCAGCTTGACTCGTCAGATGCGCCATGTTGGAGCAGATAGTCCACGACATGGGCGCTGTGCCGAAACGCCGCAGAGTCCAGACGGAACTCCCCCTTGAAGTTCCTATCGAGAGTAGCCCCCGCTTCCAGTAGCACATCGGCGACGGCAAAAGCGTCCGATTTCCCCATTGCCTGCTCTGTGTCCGCCGTTTCTAACACCTTGCCCAAAACGTCTTCATACCAGTCGTGTGCATCTACCCGCGCTCCCGCCGCGATGAGTAAACGAGCCACTTCGGAAGAGCCTGCACTCGCCAAAGCTGTCTCCCCCTCCTCTCCCCAACGGTCATGCGCGGACTGGACATGCTGATCCATGAGTGCCCCGACATCGATACCTGCCGTGGAGGCCAGCTCGGAAGCGACAGGAGGTAGTTCGATCTGGTTTAACGCCACCTGAAAACTTCCTGTTTTACAAACCTCATTGGCATCTGCGCCCGCATCGAGGAGGAGCTGCACACACTCCGCAGACCCCGACTTGGCAGCAGCGAACAACGGAATCTGCCCCGTCCATCTCTGCCCAGAGGTGCAGTACGTGATCAGGAAGGCTCCCCGCTCCAGAAGCAAGCGAACCCGTGCAGGGTCGCCCGCCCGACACGCTTGCACGAGGAGAGAAACACCGTTTGAAGCCGACTCATTGGGATCGAGTCCCAAATCAAGCAGAATCAGAAGGCGCTCCACTTGGTCAGGAAGAATGGGATCGTCATCGTACGACTCTCCCCCAGCTGCATACCAAGCCGCTGTCACTCCATGCCACCCACAGAGTGTGTGAGGAGATGCCCCGTGGGCGAGGAGCCACTCGACAGTGGCTTTCGTCTCTGCGTCCGTTGAGCTGGCCGCGACCATCAAGGGGGTCGCTCCATTCCGATTCCCTGACTCCAGGTCCGCTCCATCTGCAAGGAGCTGCTCAAGCTGCGCGATGTCTCCCAGCCGCGCCGCCCGGTGCAGTGCGGGCTCGGATGCCTCCTGAGGAACAGGCTCCACGTTTTCCATGGGGTAGTCTATCGTCTTACTCGTCTTTACAGCGTCTTTCGTCTATATCTTGCCCCTGTCCGATAAGCCCACTTATGTTTCCTTTTGGGACACATGCTATAGAACTCTAGTTTCCGGTGACTGAGGGGATCTTGGTTTGTCGCCGCTGGCGGCGAGAAGCTAAGATCCCCTTGGGCAAGTGCTCACGAACCGATGCTTTTCGACGAACTCTGGGGCTCACCCCCACAAGTTTATCAAAATCAAGCATGACCGCACCCCGCAGAGCACGGGTGAAGCGTCCCGGAGTGGGCACAGGACACCTGTCCCAGAAACCCATCGCTCGCGCAGGTCAAGCAAAGTTCAGGAAGGCGGTACGTGAAAGCTTCCGACTTTCTTGAGTTTAGCGACTATGCCCAACTCAATGCCAGGAAGTGCTGGCTGCGCTTGATGGTAGTTCAGACGAAAACAGAGGCAACCTTGAGAAGAAATGTGTATAAGAGTAGTGGTTTGTATAAGACTAGTAGCTTAGGAAATTCACGTTTGGACTAATTTGGCTATGAAAACCGCATTTGAAGTTGGCGTCGTCGAGGGGGGAGTTGGGCGCTCCGATTCCCAGAGTAATTTCTGCCATGTTGGCACAACGGCCCCGCTGTACCCAAGTGCCACATAATTGCCTATCCCCTTCGACACCCAGATTGCCCCTCTACCAAACAGTCCAACAGTTCCCTCCAAAGGCACAAGTTAGTCTAAACGCGAATTAGGAAACAAGTAATGACGATTCTCACTCCTTTAGTTTGTCTTATTGCTTCGATCGCCGTGCCTGACGGTGTACGGGACACTCTCTCTGGCAGCGTCTTGGACTCGCTCTCGGGTAAACCGCTCGCCAATGTGACGGTCGCACTCCAGGACAAGGCAGGGAAAATCCTCGCCTGGGCAAAGACGGATGCTGAAGGTAAGTACGCTCTAAGGACAGATACGCTGAGTGCTCTACAGCTTCGTCCCTCACGCCACCGCGGGTTCCTGGAGAAGGTTGTCCGTGGGGCAGGCCAAGTGGTCACGTTGCCTGTCAAAGTCGTGGTTGGTGCCGTTAAGCAGGTTGATCCGGTAGGGATGGCGAAGGCAGGAATTATCTCCTCCGTGACCGCCAATCCCGCACCGCTCACTGCGCAAGTTGTCGCGACAGTCGGGAAAAGCGCCACGGATCAGACGACTAGCAAGCTGCGTGAAAATATGGCCAAGACCCTCCTAGGTGAGCGTCAGTCAACTCCGAAGGAAAAACGCAGCACGATGGTACCCGGGGAGGTCTTTCTTTTAGTGGTGGCTCCTGGATTCAAGGACCTCAAAGATAAGGTCGGTGCCTACTGGCTGGAGTCCACGGCGCGCGGAGTCGAGGCTTGGCTTGAGACTGTCAAGCTCGCACCCACGACGGAAGCTAAGAAAGTAAGTGAGGTAGAAAACGGCGCTGTCCTCCTAGCCGATGGTAAAGTCGAGCCCTCCGTAGCCGTTGCGGGAGCGACGGTGACTCTGTCTGTCAAGCTCCTCACCCCCACTGCAATGCCAATGACAGCAGCAATGGTGCCCCTGAAGATCCGCATCTTCGCCCGCGAGGACAATAAGAGAACCGTGATCGAACTGAAGGCTAAGGAGGGAAACCCTGGGATTTTTACGGGCACGATGACCCTCGCAGCGAACCTCCCAGCAGGTGACACACGGATTAGCCTTCTGGGGTTGCGTGCCGAGCCGATCGGAGTTAGCATCAAGGACACTAAAACCGATCCCTTACTCGCCTTCGCTCAAGAGTTTGACCGATTCGACGTGGATAGAGCTTACGAGTTCGACCTGCGCATTATGGCAAGTGAAAACCGGCTGGATCTGCCCTTAACCGTTCTGGCCGCGAATAAGACTCCGTGACCCAGTGTGTTTAAATCACGCACTTGCCCCCTTCATGGGGCTCCTCGCTGTCTCCGATCCCTTGAGAAAAATGATTCTGAAATCGAGGGAACCTTGGGGCTGTGGGTTCATATGACTACAGCAAGAGGATCGCGCAGAGCGAGGCGACGAATCTCAAAAAGAATCGTAAGCCAACCACGCGATCCTCTACCTCTCTGCCCTCTCGGTGCTAGAGAGAAACCAATGGTGATGGATCGATCCATCATTTCCCAGGCCGAGGAGCATCTCCTCGGCCTGGTGCATTGGTGCCTCCCCACGCCACCACCTAAGCAGCAACATGGAGCCTAGTTGTCAGTGCCTCAGTGCCTGACGATGGGCATCGGGGGCGTTGGGGTTCGCCCCAGCCTTGAGGAGTGTCTGCACTGCCATAACGTCGCTCTTACGCGCCGCGCGCCGTAGGTCATCGTCCTGGTTCATGGGTTTCTTCCTTACTGCAAATTTCGGCCACTTCTTTCTCTTCCCTCCCCTCGGCCGATAAGTCTGCTTATGGTACCCCTGCTCGGAGATTTCCAGTGAGACAATACTGAGACGAGAGAAACACGCTAGGATTCCCATTCCCAGCCATTATGATCCTCGATACGTTCTCCTGGCCTCTGGTAGCTCCTCAGAAGGTCTATACTGCTCTTTACTATTCCTGGTTTCTCTGTGGCACCAGGGACCGTTTTCGCCGTATACTATATTCATAGTCACGTAGGAAACTACGGATTAAAGCGATCCACTCCAACGGGAGTGAGGTCGTTTTTTTGTTTTGTGCCCCTACTCATCCGCCTGCACCCCTCTTTTTAGGCTACCAAAAAAGCGTAGGTTGTGGATTACCAAACTCAAGTCCTCTTACGTTTTTTAGTACGAAGATTAGGTAGACGGGTTTTCTGCACAAACAAGGCAGGGGGTGTAAGGGAGCGGGCGGCGCAGCTCGCTCCCCACCAAGGTGCCACCAGACATACCAAGAAACGGGTCGTTAAAATGACCACTGCGTCCGGCATCAGATTTGAAAATCGAAGGCATCTCCTAGAAATACGGAACTGGTAAGCCGAGGATCTCCCCTCCAGGTTTGGCTCCACCAAGTTTCATCAAACTCGCTTATGAGCAGTTCTAAACGGCATTTAACATCAAGTATAAAAAATTTTTAAAATAATTTTTTTGTTATGTCCATCATAAAAAATAACTATTGCCTCACTTGAAAAACCTAAAATATAAACATCACATTTTTTAAATATTGGAAACTCTTCATCACTAATGCGATAGCCCTTATTTTTTAGAAAATTTACCAAATTTTCTATATCGTTAAAACATTTTAATGGTTCGCCTATCCGTGCATTAATTTCGCTCTTATTAAATTCATTAATAACCGTTATGAATTTCTTTCTGTTATTTCTTTCGTTGTTAATAATAAAAAAGATAATCGAAATGGCACATAACGTACCTATTATTAATAAAAATGCCTCCTGGTATTTTCTCAACGTTTATCACTCCTTATTTGTCTACGTGAATCCATTCGTTTAACGGTTTGCACAGCGAAGATTGGCAACCTTCTTTGCATGCTATTTCACGAACAAGAACTCCACCTTTTCCAACTGTCACACCTATACCGATTCCTTTAAGACAGGAATTGGTATCCCCTACAGGAGAGGAACGGTATTCTTGAGACCATTCCATGAACCACTGTGCTAACAGAGCTGCTGTAGCCCCAATACCAAATCGCCTGGGTAGGCATGTTGTTAGTGAACAGCACCAGATCGG
>NZ_JAYUPA010000050.1:0-2412 GCF_043760365.1 Armatimonas sp. | reverse complement strand
CCCTCCAAAGAGATTGTGGGGGAGCAGTGGGATATGGATGCGCTCTCTCTCATGACCACTCCCGAAGTGACCGCTCCAAAGCCACCCCCTCGGCAGTGGCCGCAGCTCGTGGGCAAGTCTGCCACGCGGCGCATCTGGCTCATCGCACTCCCGACTCTGGAAGAAGTGTCAGGTCTGATAGAACTTGCTGCTCAAAAGAAATTCGGGCTTTGCCTGGAAGTGCCCACCGAGCTGCCCTGGGAGGAAGTCAAAAAGCGTTTCGAGGCTGCTTTGGCCGAAGGAAACCGAAAAAACGTTGGGGTCGGGGCTGTCTTGCGGCTGCTGCGTGCGGCATCGGGGATGGCGGGGAGCGCCTTGAATCAGCTGGGCGAGACGGGAAGCGTGGCGGGAAGACGCCTCATCAAGCAAGCCACGATGGCAGAGCGTCAGCCCGTGGTCTTAGACTGGCTAGAACCCAAGCATCCACTGGTAGCCGAGCGTCTCCAAAAAGTGGCGGATCTGCCGGGATTGAGCCAACTCCTGCTCACCGATACACTCTATCCAATCTTTTCGATCAAGCAAGAAGAAGCGACACCTGGATTTGCCCGGCCCGTTGGGGCTGCATTTTCCTACAATTGCTCCGTTGAAGAGCGGCTCGCGTTCTTACGTGCAGAGAATATGGACCCGCTGGACATCGCCCAAACAGAAACCTTTACGGTGAACCTGAAGCTCCCCTGGCTCAACGACCATTACGAGGACGAGCTACTGGAACGCCGCTGGAACGACTGGCGCTATCAGCGCAATGCCGATTCGCTCCAGCCTTTTCACGCCCTTCTCCAGCGCACGGCACCCTCCCTTCCCGTATTGGTTCTGGATCGCAGCCCCCACGAGCGTTTCTTTGCTCTCTGGGAAAAGCCACAGCTACTCCCCCGAGCCAATACAACCTACTTGCAGCCGGAAACTCTAAAAACAGCCCGCAGCCAGAGCCGTGATCTCTGGCGACGCATGAGCTACCGGCCCAATCACTCTTTGGGTGAGCACTTCAAGGTAAAAGTCGTCCCCGATAGCACCGCTGGGCTGGTCGCGACCGTGGAGCAAGAGCTTCGGATCGGAGGTACAAGCGACAAAGCAGCCTCTTGGGATGGCGTGGCGCTGGATCTGCGTCTCTTTCCCCTCCAAGACGCGCTTCGTCTGCTAAAGCCTCTCGTCACGGAATAATGGTCGTGTGCCAACGTAAGCGCTAGGTTAGCTAAGCAGAAACGCATAATTTGAGCAACATTTTCCAATGGTGTGATTCCGAGGGAGTAGATGGTAGTACTCGTTCAAGATGTTGCTATATTTTTTCAATGCTGCTTAGGTTGTCTTGTGGGAACCCTTTTTTGCTCCCCCACTTGCTCTCGCGTTGAGTCGGTTTAGAACGTAGAGCCTGGGATGCATCCCGCCCAGCGCGAGGGGGATCACGCGCTCGATCTTCCACTGTGGCCCCAGTGTCTCCTCAAACAGACGGATCTCGTGCGTCAGAAAGACCTCTGTGCCACCAACGCGAAGCAGGCGCTCGGCTTTGGCTAGGAGCGCCGGGTAGAGCTTGACATTGTCTTTATGGCTTCCGATGCGCTGTCCAAACGGCAGGTCGGCGACAATCGCATCCGCCCAGCCATCGTCGAGGGGCACTGCCGTCGCGTCCCATCAAAGCCGCACTCCGTGCACAGCCAGAGCGCCTCGGCGACCATTTTCTGGCGCACCGTGGGATCAGAGAGCACCACGGCTCCCTCACCACGCGCATTGCCCACATAAACCCAGGCAATAGCCCGCGTTCTCGGCGCTTGCCTGTGCACCGCCATGACGAGCCTTTGGGCCTGCTCAAGGTAGCGGAACTTCAGCGAGCCATCGGCCTGGATAAAGCGCACATGGAAGTAGGCATCGCGAATCCCCTCCGCCTTAAGCCGCTCACAAAGCGCCGAAATCTCCGCGTCACTCTTCTGCCCAAAGTAGTGCGTGTAGCGCACCCAGAGCCCATTGGTACGCGTGCTCAGCGTCCACCCAGAGATAGCCGCGCCGTAAGAAAAGGCGTAGTAGTCAAGCGCTACCAATCCGATCAGCGCTGCCACAAAAAACAGTGCCATTTGCCGACGACGAGAGCGTTTGGGGGAGTGTCGACGCATAACGCTTTATACCGTTTTTTTACCCGTGTTCAAACGAAGAAAAGGGAACCTAGAGTTCGTCATGAGCCTCTAGACAACAACATTTGGAGAAGAGGAAATAACAATGAGATTTATAGCATGGATCGTGGTTGGCTTGATCGCGGGGGTGATCGCCAAAGCTCTGATGCCAGGGTCGCGGGAAGAGCCGTCAGGCTTGCTCCTGACTATACTTTTAGGAGTTGTAGGGGCTGTTATTGGAGGATTCCTTAGTAGTATACTCCTGGGCGGTGGC
>NZ_JAYUPA010000049.1:0-6769 GCF_043760365.1 Armatimonas sp. | reverse complement strand
TGGACACTGGTTACCTGGCCGCTCGTGGGAACCGGGGGGGCACTCTGGACCCTCTGCAATGCGTTCTGGGCATGGACGGTCTGCGGGAGTATGGAACGTGCCTGGGGCACCGCGCAGCTCACTAAGTTCGTTCTGGCCACAACCGCCCTCACGGGTGCGACTGTCTTATTAGCCATCGTGCTGCTGCCGCTGCCTTTAGCGGTGTTTGCCAGTTTGGGAATGGCGCTTCCCGCAGTCACTGTCGCCTGGTGCTGGATCAACCGCGCGGCCACAATTCGCTTCCAGTTTCTCTTCCCAATCTCCGCACTCTGGATTGCTGGGATCACGGTTATCTTACAGTTCTTCTACACCGCCCAGATGCTCCATAGCCCCTGGGCAGGTTTTGCCGGCCTGAGTGGCAGTGCGGCAGCCTGGTGGTGGGTGCGCACTGGACGTCGGTGGTTCGATACCCGGTTTGGAAAGAAGAAAAACGCGCCCAATCTGCGCTTTGCGGATCTGGATCGAGATATGCGCGGTGCAAAACAGTCGAATAATCCCTTCAAGAAAGCACGGGAAGAGAAGCAGCGGCTAGAGCGCGATAAGAAAATCGCCGAGATGTTCCGAAACTCCGGCTTCAAGGACGACAGCGAATGAGTCTGAGCAGACGACTCGCAGCGGCGGCTGGTGCGGCGGCGGCAGCCTTCTTAGGGCGAAAGGCACGTAAAAAGCTTCTCCCGCTCGTGGAAGTTGCTCTGACGCCTGTGGCGCTCGGTGCGGCTGTGTCCGCAGGCGCAATGGCACTGTTCTTCACGATTGCCGATGATATTCGCGGCCAGGATGGAGTCTGGCGCTTCGATCACGACGGCTTAAATCTCGCGAAGTCGCTACGCACACCGGGCCGTACCGCGCTCATGCGAACCGTCTCTGACCTGGCACGTCCCGATACCATGTCGGCACTCGGGGCGGCGAGCATGATTATCGCCTGGCGGAGCCAAAAGTGGCGCAACGAAGCTGTCTTAATGGCCGTGGTGCTCTCCGGCGGCGGCGCCATTATCGGCACCATTAAGTACCGCGTGGGACGTCAGCGCCCGACCCTGGTTGAGGCGCTCGCCATAGAGGAGACCTTTAGTTTTCCCTCGGGCCACTCGTTTATCTCGCTGTGCTTCTACGGGACACTCGCCTACTGGTGGATGAAGGGCAAGCCGCTGAAGCAGCGCATTGGGATTGCGATTCTGGCGACAAAGTTCATTGCGCTAATCGGAGCAAGCCGGGTCTATCTGGGAGTTCACTACCCCAGCGACGTTCTGGCGGGCTACGCGGCAGCATTCCCCTGGCTCACCGCCTGCCTGACCGCCTACGAAAAATACGAGCGCCGCGTCGCGCTGCTAGAGTAGCGCATGCTCAAAACCCACCTGACCGCCGGTTGAAACCGGCGTCTGCAGTGGCACTGCGTGCCGCAAAGCCCGTGCCGGGCTGGGGAGTTAGTTCGGTAGCCCGGCACGGGCTTTGCGGCTGAGGAACGACGCCATTGCAGACGCCCAATTCATTGGGCGGCGCTCGGTACGTTCAGTCCACGTAGAGAAACTCGTTGGTCAGCAGTAGTGCTTGAGCATAGCGTTCCCATTTGGTGAGCGGCGTTGGTGGCGCAGGCGGCGGGCCGCCGAAGTCTCTGTCCGCACGCCAAGCCTGACGCTTGGTTCCTGTGAGAGTCACCGACGGTGCCCAGAGAAACGAGTCCGTGTTCTCATCGGTGCGGCAGTCCACCACAAAGTCCAGCGTGTCGCCGCGCCGCATCTCGATGGCATCGAGCGTGGTGCCCGTCTTGCTGTTCTGCGCGGCCCACTCATCGAGAATTCCCTTGCGGGAGTGGACGATGCGCCCGCGCACTCCATCGCCGACCGTTCCCGGATGATTAAGCATTCCGGCAATATTCACCGTGCCATCGGTGGGGCTCACCCAGCGCCGGATGACCATGTGCTGCGGATTGCCTGGGTGTCCTCCCTCGCGGGACAGCATCGCCCAGCCGTGCGCGGGGTCGGGGAGTTTGTCGCCCACGCGCCACTGGGAATCGGCGAATACCCGAAACTCATTAAATACGGTCGTCCGGCCAGCGGTAGCGTCCACGAGGCCCCAGCCGTAGCGCCACGTCGCGCTAGACTGGGTTTCGAGCTTGATCGCCGCCTTGTCGGGGGCGATCAAGTAGTTCAGCGCGAGATTTAGTTCCTCTTTCGTCGGGGAGCGCTCAAAGAGCTTTCGGTAGAGCGCCGACACTTTCTCCGCTTCGTTCTTGCCCGTCGCGCCCTTTGCCAGTGCCCGCGCCTGATCGGCAGCCAGCGGCGAGTTCATGAGAAAGAGCGCCTGCTGTGGCACGATGGTTTTAAAGCGCTGTGGACTGCTCACATCCGGCGTGGCGAAGTCCAAAGTCTTGAAGATCGCGGGCAGGTTTTGGCGCTCGATAAAGCCATACACAGCCCGGCGCTTTGTGTACGCCCCCATCCAGAGTTCCTCACTCTTGCCACCGAGCTTGCTCATGTCCAGAGTGCCCGAGGCGAGCAAGAGGCTATCGCGCAGCGGCTCTAGCTCTAGCCGCCGCCGGTTCTGCCGTCCGTAGAGTCGGTTCTCCGGGTCTTTCACAAAGGCGGCCTCGCTGGCATCGCTGCTCTGCATCCAAGTGGCTGAGAGTAATATTTTCTTCTGGAGCTTCTTGAGACTCCAGCCCTCTTCCATCAGCGTTGCAGCCAGCCAGTCGAGAAGCTCGGGATGCGTCGGTTTCTCACCCTGCCGCCCAAAGTCCGAGGGAGTTCTGACAATGCCCGTGCCAAAGTGCAAGCCCCAGACTCGGTTCGCGATCACGCGCGCCGTGAGGGGATTGTTCTTGTCCGTAATCGCTTTTGCAAGCTCCAGCCGCCCTCCTGTTGGGAACTCGGTTTGCGTCTCGCCTGCCACGCAGCTCAGAAAGTGGCGCGGTGCAGGATCGCCGGGGCTACCGGGGTTACCGCGCTTGAAGACCACCCCCGGACGCGGCGCGGCCTCCGTCATGGCATGGGCAAACTCAGGCGTGGGAGGATACGTCTTCTTCAGCTCCTCCAGCGACTTATCTAGCACCGCCAGACGCTCGCGTTTAGCGGCCTCAAAGCTCGGCAGAAGCTCACCACGCTGCTTGTCATTGGGCTGCTCATTCTCACGAAAGCCCTGAAGAATTTTCTGAAGCTCAGGTGTCGCGGTGCTCGCCTTTACCGTCTCCCGCAACCGACGAACTTCAGAGCGAATCAGCTCCTCGCGCTCATTCTTGGCGGCTTGAAACAGTGCATCGTGTTTCTCATACGGCTCACGGATCTCTTTTCTGGAGATTACCGGCTGGTTCTCGTTGCTAGAGGCGAAAATGGCATAGAGGCCGTAGTAGTCTTTGGTGGGAATGGGATCGAATTTATGGTCGTGGCAGCGAGCGCACGCCACGGTCATCGCCTGCATCCCCCGCATCGTGACATCAATACGGTCATCGAGGATATCGTGGATATTATTGATAAAGCGCCGTCCGAGAGTCAAGTAGCCTAAGGCAGACAGATGCCGTCGGTCTTCGCCAAGCTCCATTCGGTCCGCGGCAAGCTGGTAGCGCAGGAACTGATCGTAGGGCATGTCGTCATTAAATGCCTGGATCAGCCAGTCTCGGTAAGTGTAGGCATGGTAGTAGTTTCTGTCGTCCACGAAGACATAGCCTTTGGTGTCGGCGTAGCGGGCGATATCCATCCAGAAGCGCGCCATCCGCTCGCCATAGCGCGGCGAGGCAAGCAGTTTGTCTAGGACTTTAGGCCAGGCATCCGGCGACTTATCCGCGATAAAAGCATTGACGTCTTCCGTGCTTGGCGGCAGCCCTGTCAGCTCGTAGCTCGCCCGGCGCAGCAGTGTCCGGCGGTCGGCGTAGGCAACCGGCTTTTGTTTGGCCGCTTCTAGCTTAGCCAGCACAAAGTTATCTATGCCACTACGCGGCCAGGCTTTCAGTGTGTTAACAGGAGGAAGGGGCTTTTTCACCGGCTCCAGCGACCAGAGCTTTCCGCCTAGAAATCCCTTCAGCTCCGGCCAGGGGGCACCCGCTTTAGCCCAGCCCTCCATCGCCGCGATTTTCTCGGGTGCAAGCGCCGCCATTCCCTGAGGCATCCGGGGCTTGCCGCCCTCCCCTTTGACACGCTTGACGATCTCGGCGGCCTGTGCCGGAGTCACGGAACCATCGAGGCGCAAGCCCCCCAGCGCATTGCCTTTACTATGACAAGCCAGACACGATGCCACAAAAGTGGGGCGGACATGGGTCTCGAAGAGCTGAATCACCTCAGGGCGAGGCGGCGCGGGTTTGGCTTTATCCTGAGACACGGCGGGCAAGAGAGCGCTCGCGGTGAGCCCCAGCGCGGCAAGAGTTGCGGCAAGTCGTTGCATAGGGCAATTATACCCCGCCCCCATGAACGGGGGCGTCTTTTTGACGTCGCAGGCTCCGACACGAAGGGCGTACCGCCCATGCCGAGCACCGAGCAAATTCGGTTATGGCCCGAAGTGGCCTTTGTGTCCGAAGCGTGAGGACAATAAGACGCCCCCGTTCATGGGAGCGATTATTCGGGCAAGCTACATGGGATTTGTTCGGCGGTAGGCGGCGCAAATCCCCCGCATGTAGCCAGGCAAGGGCAGCTCAAAGGAGAGAACCTCGCCGGTTCGCGGATGCGTAAACTCCAGCTTGCACGCATGGAGCGCCTGCCCCTGCGTCTCAATATCAAGCTTGCGCAGACCACCATAGACCGAGTCGCCGACCACGGGATAGCCCGCAAACTGGCAGTGGACACGGATCTGGTGCGTGCGTCCGGTTCGGAGACGACACTCGATCAGGGTCATCGGGCCAAGACGCTCCAGCACATGCACCTCGGTGGCTGCCTCACGGCCCTCACCCGGCTGGCTGACGGCCATCCGGTGCCGGTCGTTAGGATGCCGGTCAATTGGGGCCTCGATCAGGGCATCCTCAAAGTTTGGGCTCCCCCAGATCAGCGCCACATAAGTCCGCTTGGCGGCACGGCTCTGGATCTGCTCCTGCAAGTGACGGTGCGCCACATCGTTCTTGGCGACAACAAGCAAACCCGACGTGTCTTTATCTAATCTATGGACAATGCCCGGGCGCTCTTCCCCACCGATTCCTGAGAGCCGCCCCTTGCAATGTGACAGAAGCGCATGCACGAGTGTCCCCGTACGCGCTCCCGGCGCGGGGTGCACCACCATTCCCTTAGGCTTGTGAATCACCAGCAAGTCCTCGTCCTCAAAGACAATATTTAGCGGAATGTTCTCAGGGATAAGTTCTGTGCTCTTCATCGGGGGCGGCGTAATGCCAATTTTATCGCCCGCCTGGGTCTTGTAGGAAACTTTGACGGGCTTCCCATTAACAACCACCGCCCCCTCATCAATCCAGCGCGCCGCCTGGGAGCGGGATACCTCGGGAAGATGTTCGGCAAGAAACGCATCCAAGCGTCCTCCGGCCTCCGTAACCAATAACTCAATCATTAACTATTCGGTTTTTCTTCGCCAGAAGCGGCCAAGCTGCGACGGCGATAAGCGCAACCCCGAGGCTTGCCCACTGTCCCGTGGAGAGTCCTGCCTTAATGGACTCCGCACCCGACTGCTCGCGCCAGATCTCGACAACAAAGCGGACGATGCCGTAGAGAACACAAAACGCCAGGAAAATCTGCCCCCGAAACGCCCGGCGCTTCTCTAGCGAGATCAAAAGAACATAGGCGATCGCCACTCCGAGAGCCTCATAGAGCTGTGTAGGATGGACTCCCAGAATCGTGGTATGCTCATCGGGGTGGAAGTTCATTGCCCACGGTAACGCACACTTGTGGCCGTAGCAGCAGCCGTTGAGCAGGCACCCCATTCGCCCGAAGAACATCCCGATTGCGAGCGACGGAGCCCCTAAATCAATCGCATCCCAGACATTCATGCCCTTTTTCTTGCAGACATAGAGTCCGACAGCGATGCCGCCCAGCAGACCCCCAAAGCTCGTCATCCCTCCCTGCCACACAGCGGCAATACTGAATATTGCCTTTTTAGGGTCTTCAAGATAGGTGGAGAGGTTCTGGAGAACATAACCTAAGCGCCCCCCGAGAACGCCCCCGAAGAGCCCGGCGAGCGACGCGTCCCAGTAGTCTTCCGCCTTGATTCCATAGTGTGGCGCTGCCTTGCTGGCACGCCATGCAGCCATGAGAAAGGCAATCATGAGCAAGAGGCCCCACGAGCGCAACGGGAAGTTTCCGATATGAAACAAAATGGGAAGCATTAGGCACTCTCCTCCGTGGCAATTTGGGGTGGCGCAGGCGGAGCACTCGGATCACTTAGCAGGAAACTGCGGATCGCCAGTAGACAAATCCCCGTGGTAATCGCCGTGTCCGCGACATTGAAGATGGCAAAATTAATCGCACGAAAGTCCAGAAAATCCGTGACAAGCCCGGAGCGCAGGCGGTCTATTAAATTTCCCAGCGCCCCTCCGAGCGGCAACGCCAACGCAACTCCTGTGAAGCGATCCAGTCCGCCTTTCGTCCGCCGCTCCGAGAGAACAATCCCAGTCATGATAACCAGCGAGGCGATCGTGATCAGCCAGGTCTTACCCGCGAGCATGGAAAAAGCGATTCCATCGTTCTGGACGTGGGTTAAATGAAACACCCCAGGCCAGAGTGGCACCGACGTATGGAGCGGAATCTGGGCCTTGACAAGGGCTTTGACAACCTGATCAGAGACAGCAATAACGCCTGCCAGGAGATAAAAC
>NZ_JAYUPA010000048.1:0-6775 GCF_043760365.1 Armatimonas sp. | reverse complement strand
CGCAGCCCCCGCTGAGCACACCCCCTCCTGCACAGATAGCCTACACAGTGCAGGTCGCGGAGGTGAGCCAGAAACGCTTCCATATCCAAGTACAGGCGGAGGGCTTACGCCGCGACACGATTACCTTCCAGCTTCCTGCCTGGACACCGGGTTGGTACGTCCTGCGAAGTAATGAGGGTAACCTCAGCAATTTCTCCGCACGCGGCCCTTCCCAGAAACCGCTACGCCTCCAGCAAACCGATGCCCGCACTTGGACGGTTACCACACAGGGAGCCTCCCGCGTGACTTTCTCCTACGATGTGCACGCCTCGGACACCGACTTTGGCTTCTTCGAGCCCTATCTTGACAGTGAGCACGGGTTTGTGCCCGGCCCCGCAACCCTGGCCTATGTCGCGGAGAGCAAAGAATCGCCTTGCACCATTACCTATCAGGTGCCAGAGGGCTGGAAAGTCGCTAGCGCAAACACGCCTGTTCCAGGAAAACCTGCCATGTTCTCCGCGCCCACCTACGATGCTCTAGCGGATCAGCCCGCCGAGCTTGGTAAGTTCACTCGGATAGATCGAACGCTGGGAGACGTGCCCGTCTCGGTCGTCATTGTGGGAGGCGATTCCGCACGCTACACCCGCTGGGCAGAGAGTGTCTTTAAGATCGCTCAAGCGGGAATCAAGCTCCTGGGGGGGGCACCTTTTGAGCGGTATATCTTCTTTTTTCACTTTGCACGTACCGAAAGCTTCACAGGCGGACTGGAGCACCTGAACAGCACGGTGATACGCCTGGATCCCAACACTCTGCGACAGCCAAGTCCTGAGAACCTCTCGATTGTCGCCCATGAGTTTGTCCATGCCTGGAATGTCAAGCGTCTTCGCCCCGCAGCGCTCGGCCCTTTTGACTACACGCGCGCCATCCGGGTGAAAGATCTCTGGTTTGCCGAGGGAGTGACCGACTACTTCGCACCACGCGTGCTCACCGAAGCCGGGCTAGCGTCCCAGCGGTTCTGGCTGGGCTATCAAGCCGAGCAGTTTACCCAGCTCATGACGAACCCCGCGCGGCGGCGGGTGACACTGGAAGATGCCTCCTCGAAGGTGTGGGAGAGCGAGGACGAGTCCCAGGGGTTTGGGGGGCTCTCGTACTACAACAAAGGGCTCGTGGTCGGGTTGCTCCTGGATATCGAGCTGCGGCAGAAAACCAACAACAAAGTTGGGCTGGAGGATGTTCTGAAGACCCTCCTGGCTCAGTGTGTGAAAACGGGCAAGGGCTACAGCGACGGTGAGATCGAGCGCGTGGCAACACGGCTCGCGGGAGCAGATCTCTCCGCCTTTTTTACCCGTGCACTCCGCTCCACGGACGAGCTGCCGATTGTGGAGCTTCTGGCGGCGGGGGGAATTCAGGCGGACGAGAGTGTCCGTAAAAATACGACCCTGGGCGTGACGTGGGACTTCTCCAATCCCAGTCAGGCTCGGATCGCCTCGGTGGAAGCCAACGGCCCCGCAGCGCAGGCGGGCTTGCAAAGCGGAGATGTGGTGCTTAGCCTCGGAGGCCAAGCACTCGACAGCCTGTTGGGAGGCGCTCTAACAGGCTACCAGCCCGGCGACCGCCTGACACTGACTTTCCGCCGCGCCGGTGCAATTCAGCAGGGAAGCCTGACCTTAGGAGAGGAAACAGAGCACTCCTATCGGTTGCGCCCTCTTCCCCGCCCCACACCGCTTCAGGCACGCATTCTTGCCAGCCTGAGCGGTACAGGATCGGGAAGCTAAGCGAAGCTACTTCGTAATCGAGATCACTTCGTAGCGGATGATGCCATCAGGCGTCTTTACCTCAACCGTATCGCCAATGCGCTTTCCTATAAGTGCTTTGCCAATGGGCGACTCATTAGAGAGAAAGTCCTGGTCGGGATCGGCTTCGTAGGATGATACTAAGGTGACAGTCCAGTCGTCGCCAAAGTCCTTGTCCTGAATCGTCACCACTGCCCCTAGGCCCACCCAGTCTGTCGGGATATCATCGTGCCGGAGCAGGCGCGCACGTGATAGGATTCCCTTGAGGTCGAGAATCCGCCCTTCGACAAATGCCTGAGCATTCTTGGCGGCCTCGTACTCCGCGTTCTCCGTGAGCTCCCCGTAGTCTTTCGCATCCTTGATTCGCGCTGCCACCTCGTGACGGTCTATTGTCACCAAGCGATCCAGCTCCTCTTCGATACGCTGTCGTCCCTGTGCGGTCAGAACGATATCTTCTTCTTGTATTTGTATTTGTGTTTCCATCGCCAACATTTGCGTGCCCCCCATGGGTTTCCCGGCCATTGCAGGAGACAATTCCCCTGCTAAATTCTTCCCTAATAGTACGGTGCAAGAGAAATAAAGTTCCCTCGAATTGCTACCAGAATAGGATTATTTTTTTCTGTCGTGATATAATCGGCGCACTAGTCGCGCGACTAGAGTTTTGGCTTCGTAGCTCA
The DNA here is from genome assembly GCF_043760365.1 of Armatimonas sp. GTDB lineage: Bacteria > Armatimonadota > Armatimonadia > Armatimonadales > Armatimonadaceae > Armatimonas. The sequence goes on along the minus strand of NZ_JAYUPA010000048.1, from coordinate 4,326 downwards.
GCGGATTAGAGCATCGGTCTTCGGAACCGAGGGTCAGGGGTTCGAGTCCCTTCGAGGCCACTTTTTCTCTTTCTCTTCAGCTTGCTTCCCTCAGACAGTCAGAGATAAAAAAGGTTGCACAAAAGTTGTGCACCTGTTTATGGGGTAGCTTGACGTGGCCCGATGTACTCGGTGGCGATCACAATATCGTCGAACCAGATGGAGTTTTCCGGCTTAAGACGGCTCTTATTGCGGCGCAACGCTTCTTCTGTAACATAGTGCTCCAGCCAGAAATTATTGAGCTTGAGCGCGTTGCTCGTGCGCCAGCGGAAGCCCTCGAAGGGCTCGCCACCGGTCTCGGGGAGCGTGAAGCCCATGCCGGTCCAGGGGCCGCGCCGCACGCCGGGTGCGATATGCATTGCGAGCTTGCCGTCCAGCCAGAGCGCGAGCTCACCGTCGGACTTTTCGGGAGTTGAGTTGAGCTTGGTCATGAACTCGACACACTGCCAGCGGTCTTTAGGGACGAGCAATGGCGTGGTTGGCCCGATCCCTGCGCCCCAGAACTTACCGTCGGCGCTTTTTTTCATCTCGTGCCAGTAGGTGTAGAAGTTCCATGCACCAGGGGCAGCGAAGCGCCCATTGCCGCCGTGTGGCTCTATCCCCACCGAGAGCCTATCGTCGCCACTCGGTTTATGGCCCGCCTGCGGGTTGGGCCAGCGCACGGGTGGGTTGTGGCCTCCCATCCAGACAAAGTGGTGGATGTAGTCGGCATCGGGCTCGAAGCGCACATAGAAGCGGGCGTAGAGCGTCTCACTCGCACGCGGTAGAAGGGTAAAAAGATGCCCGCCATTGTTCTCGCCGAGTGTCGCCGTGATCTTCAGGACACGCCTGCCCGTGCTTTTGTCGGTCTCCAGCGCCAGGGGCTTTCCCGCTTTGTTACTGATATCCGACCACTTAGTCTTGAGCGCGGCAATATCCCCGCTCTCAAAGTCCTCGGTCAGGATCACCGACGTGTGTTTAGAGATGCCTTTATCGCCGGGGAACTTTGCCGCTAGCCCTTTACCCTCAAGAACCATCTCTAGGTGCGTCATAGAGCATTATACACAAGTACCTCGCTTCAAGTCCAAGGCGAGGCGCTCAGCGGCGCGCCATGAGAGCGCCATCGCGGTCAAGGTAGGCCGTTTCTCAGGGCAAGTGGTAAAGCAGCTAATGTCGGTGACCAAGACATTGGGCACCGTGTGCAGTCGGTTCCAGCCGTCGAGCATCCCAAATTCTCGGGAGTGGTGCATACGTACTGTGCCACCATAGTGAACCGACGAGCCTGGGCGCAGGAAGTTGGGTTCATGGACAATCTTGTTGTCGTAGCCCGCCGCCGAAAGAATTTCTTGCAGGTTCTTGCGAGCGAGGTTCATATTGGCTCGGATATCTTTGTCGTAGTCCATGCAAACACGAAGCTGTGGGCTCCCGAACGGGTCTTTCTTGTTTGAATCGGGTAGGGCAAAGTTATCGAGGGTGGGGATCATGCTTCCCATCACCTGAACGCCCAGCGCCCTGCTCGGCAAAGGAAGGCTGGCAAGAATCTGTTCCTTGGGGGATGCAGCCCCCAGGGTAAGCCCTGCCGCCAGTAGTGCGGGCGAGCCAAAGGGCCGCCGGGTCAGGTAGATACTGTTCGGGAGGCGTGCGATGGGCTTGCTCAGCTCAAGCGTACACCACTCGTGAGGGTGGTCGTGGAGGTAGCGCCCCAGTACCCCGTCACTATTGCCCAGCCCCTCGGGGAAGTCTGGGCAGGCAGAATCAAAAAGGAGCTTGGTCGAGTTGAGCGCCCCACAGGCCACCACAACTCCCCCCACCTCAATCCGGTGCTGCTCTCCCGTCGCCCGATCCTGGTAGAGCACAGACTTGACACGCTGCTTTGTGGCATCGTACTCCAGCCGGAGGACATGCGCCCCCGTATGAAGCTGAAAGTCTGGAGAGTTCAGAAGCGGCACGACTAGCTGGAGAAAGCTATTAAAAGCCGTTCCCCGCCACGCTGCCATCCACGGAGCACCGTGGGCGATGGGGGCGGGAATCAGAGCTTGTCCTCGTGCTCGTGCAACTTTGTCCACCCCCTGCCAAGCGCGTGGCAGATCGGAGTGATAGCGAAAATCCCCGCGTGGTGCGGTCGCAATATCCGTGCGTCCCCCACTCACTTCCAGGATACGCTCCACACGCTCATAAAATGGCACCAGCTCCGCGTAGTCAACTGGCCAGCGGTAGCAAGGGTCAAGTTGTTCGCCTTCCGTGAAGTCCTCAGGGGAGAAACGCGGCACGCCGCCTGTCCACTGGTTAGAGAGCCCCCCCGGATCCAGGTGCACCCACCACTCTATCTCGGGGTTACGCCCCACAGAGAGCGCCGCCCCACGCGGGTCAAGGGCTGGTTTTTTCCGAAAGATTGTCCGACCCATCGCACGAACCATAACACCATGAGGAAGCCGATCCCCAGACTCCAGCATCACTACGGAAATCCCTTGTTCAATCAGTACCTGCGCGGCCACCGCTCCCGTTGGCCCACTTCCAATCACCGCCACTGGTTTGCTCATCAATTTGACCTTCCAATACCTATCAAAGCCTATCGAACACTTATTGAAAAGCCTATGCAATTTGATTGCCATAGTGCAAAATAGTTATTTTTTTGAGTAAATTAATTCCTACGGGGAGCTTGTCTGCCCCTATTTGCTCCTATTTGCACCAGGGTTTCTCAGGGAAAAGAAGCCATTAGTGGCGATTCCCTTCGTTTAGAGATATACCATTCCGTGAAGAAAAACGATAATCCTAAACCAGGGAAGAAACCCCTGCCCTTCGGCGCGAAGCCGAACTCTCTCAAACCAGGCGCGCACCCTACGGCAAAAAAGCCAGCGGGCGACAAACCAAATTTTGCTGGCAAGCCTCCTTTTGCCCCTAAGACGCCGCGCGCTCCCAAGCCGGAGCTAGTCCAAACAGCCTCCGAAGAGACAACTGCGCCACGACCTAAGCCTAAAGTTCAGCCGACTGCCGCAGTAGAGGCTGTCGAGACACCCCTTCCTGGTTTTGCGGATCTCGGTCTGCCGGAAGCGCTGCTCGCAGCGATCACGGTCGCGGGCTTTGAGTCCCCCACTCCCATTCAAGCACGCGCGATTCCCATCTTGCTTGAGGGCAAGGACATGATCGGCCAGGCACAGACCGGCACGGGAAAGACGGCAGCGTTTGCGCTCCCGCTTCTCGCACGGATCAATCCAGACGCGCAAGGGACGCAAGCCCTCGTGCTGGTTCCCACCCGTGAGCTGGCGATTCAGGCGGCGGAGCAGATCCATAAGCTGGCCGGAAAGACGGGGCTACGTGTGGTTCCCGTCTATGGCGGACAGCCCATTGACCGGCAGTTCCGCGCCCTGATGAAGCCCCCCGCCGTCGTCGTGGGAACCCCTGGGCGTCTGATGGATCACATGCGGCGCGGCTCGGTCGCCCTGGACAAAGTCTCATTCTGCGCCATTGACGAGGCCGATGAGATGCTGGCCTTTGGCTTTGTGGAGGACATCGAGACGATTCTTGCGGCACTGCCCACGACGCGGCAGACGGCACTTTTTTCCGCCACGATGCCTCCCGCTATCGCCTCGCTGGTGAAAAAGTTCCTGCCCAACGCCCAAAAAGTGGAGATCACAGCCAAACAGCGCACCGTGGATACCGTGCGACAGGTCTACTACGAGGTCGCTCCCGGCAAGAAGCGCGAGGCGCTGGCGCGGATTCTGGACATGGAAACCCCCGGCCCAACCATTGTCTTCTGCCGCACCCGCATGGAGACCCAAGAGCTCGCCGAAACGCTGAGTGTGAGAGGCTACTCCGCCGAGCCGATCCACGGCGACATGGCGCAGTCCGAGCGCGACCGGGTGATGAAAAAATTCAAGGACGGCCAGGCAGATATCCTCGTGGCCACGGATGTGGCGGCGCGCGGGCTGGATATTGAGTCCGTGACCCACGTCATTAACTTCGACCTGCCCTTTGATGTCGAGCAGTACATCCACCGCATCGGTCGCACCGGGCGGGCGGGCCGTGAGGGCGATGCACTAAGCTTGATCGAGCCACGTGACCGTCGTAACCTGATGCGCTTTGAGTACCAGATCGGGGCCAAGATCACGCCTCTGCGGGTTCCCAGCGCCGCCGATATCGCCGTACGTCGCCGGGAAGTGTTTGCCACCAAGCTGGCCGAGCGCCTGGAGACGGGCGGCAGCTTTGAGGGACAGTACCCCATCGTCAGCGAGCTCTCCGAGACCCACGACATCGCCGATATAGCCGCCGCCGCGCTCCAGCTGTTGTGGGAAGCCACGTCAGCGGGAA
>NZ_JAYUPA010000047.1:0-2416 GCF_043760365.1 Armatimonas sp. | reverse complement strand
GGGCGAAGGCTTGGGAGAGTCGGACATGGGCCCTCATCCTATCGCCAACCCCACCCGTTTGCCAGCAAGTTTGCCTGAAAGAGGCCGCTATGTCGCCTTTCGGACGCGGTAGTAGGCGGTCTTTTCTAGAGGAACGCGCTCAAAGCAATCATCAATATTCATTGTTGTCTCTGCCCCCCCCAGAAAGAGGGCTGCGTCGGGCTTGAGGGTGCGGCGTACTTTGGCGAGAATGGATTTCTTGGTCTCTTGATCGAAATAGATCAAGACATTGCGCAGAAACAAAATGTCCACAGAAGGAATTAGCGGCCAGGGCTGGATGAGATTACACTCGCGAAACTCAACCATATGCCTAATATCCTCACGGAGCTGCCAGTTGACGCCGGATTTCTCAAAGTACCGCATGAGCATCGTGACCGGAAGCCCTCGATTCACTTCGATCTGGTTGTAGATTCCCTGGCGCGCCTGCTCCAGCACTTGCGTATTGAGATCGGTGGCGATAATGCGGACATTGCCCTGAGGGATCTGGGGAAAATGCTCACGCAGCAGTAAAGCAATACTATAGGGCTCCTGCCCCGACGAGGCCGCCGCGCACCAGATCATGACGTGTGGCTCACCGGGACGCTTGGCAAGTAGCTCCGGGATCACCACTTTCTTCAGCGCCTCAAAGGGATGGAGGTCTCGGAAGAACGATGTCTCATTGGTGGTCATGGCTTCGACAACCATCTGTGAGAGCCGTCCACTGGGCTGAGTGCGCAGCCCTGTCACGAGCTCCGCAAGCGAGGCGCAGCCGTTCTGGTTTGCCACCGAGGCCAGCCGCGACTGCACTAGATACTCCTTTCTTGAGTCCAGAACTATCGCGGAGCGCTTATAGACCAGGTCGCAGATATAATCGAAGTCCGCCTTCGTGAGAGGGCTCATGCAGCGGCTCCTAAGGACCGGCTACCCAGCGTGCTACGGACGCGCCCCCGCATGACCCGGCGCAGGACCTCGCTGGCAATCTCATCCAGCGGAAGAACATGACTGGCAAGCCCCGCCTGTGCGACAAACCCTGGCATTCCCCAGACCACGCTACTGGCCTCATCTTGCACCACGATCTGTCCCCCCGCACTGCTCACGGCCTCGCAGCCCCGCAGACCATCTTGCCCCATTCCGGTTAAGATCACCGTGAGACAGCCCCCACCAAAGTGCTGTGCCACCGAGCGCAGCATCACATCCACGGCGGGACGGCAGGAGTTCTCTGGCGGCCCCACAAAGACACGGGTGTAGAGCTTGTCATCAGTGCGCTCCAGCCCCAGGTGAAAGTCGCCGGGCGCGACCCAGGCTTTTCCTGGCTCCAGTAGCATCCCACTCGTTGCCTCAGTCACTGTAATCGCACAGCGAGAGTTGAGGCGCTTGGCGAGGAGATTGGTGAACATCGGAGGCATGTGCTGGACAATCAAAACAGGCACAGGAAAGTCTGCGGGGAGCTGGGGCAGAAGGCTATTGAGCGCGTCCGGCCCGCCAGTAGAAGTCCCAATCGCCAGGATCTCCACCCGCTCACTCAGGCGTGTGCTCCGTGCGCTTGTCGTCACGAGTAAAGGCTTTTTCAGTGCCAGCGCTGCCGGGTCAAAAGTCGTGCCGCGCCGGGTGAAGAGCTTGATCTTCGGGATCAGAGTCTCACGAATGGTCTGCATTGCCGCGCTGACACTGCCCACATTGGCGGGCTTGGTGACATAATCCGACGCGCCAGCGCTTAGGGCATCTAAAGTCGCCGCCGCTCCTCGCTGTGTCAGTGTGCTGAACATGATCACTGGAAGCAGGCGCTGGGTCTTGCGGATCTCTTTGAGAGTCTCCAGACCGTCCATCTCCGGCATTTCCACATCTAGAATTACAAGATCGGGGTTGAGCTGTGCAAGCTTAGCCAGTGCAATCTTGCCGTTTGGGGCAGTTCCCACCACCTCGATATCAGGATCGCTAGCGAGCGTATCCGTGAGAATACGACGCACCACCACCGCATCATCTGCGAGAAACACTCGTATTTTTGGCATCAGCTTGGGTCCATCTGAGCTGCGTTTTGCAGTGATCCAGCCAGCTCTTTCAGCCCCAGAACCATCGTGCTTAGCTCTTTGGTTGCCTGCCCCGCCTGTGCAATACTCTCCGCCTGATCGCTCAGTGCGACCGAGACATCCTGAGCATTGCCAGTAATTTGCTGCATCGCCGTTTTGAGATCCACAGCCCCTGCAGTTGCTCTTTCACCGCTCTGACGAAGCTCCTGGATGACTTCTATTACATGCCGCGAGTGCCCTACCATCGCCTGAATATCTCCTTCGTCGGAGAAGAACAGCCCTAGCATCCCCGAGACGGCGTCCTGCGTCTTGCCCACGCTAGATTCCATCTGCAGAGCTGTAGTACTGACAATGCCCGCTTCACCGATGAG
>NZ_JAYUPA010000046.1:0-2416 GCF_043760365.1 Armatimonas sp. | reverse complement strand
GGGATCGTCGCCTCCGCCAGTAAGGCCCCCACCCTTCGTCACCAGAGTGTCCGATTTGTGGCAGCGGCGAGCATTCTTCGCGCGAGCCGTAGCAGCTTAGGGCCGGTTCTTGTTTTGGCGGAAGCGGGGCTACGCGGCGCGGGACCCGAGCGCAATGCCTGCCGTGAGTTTCTGGAGGTGGCACTGGTTCGTGCACCAGTGAGCGAGATCGTGGCCCTTACTAGCGCACAGCAGCGTGCTCTGCGCACCGTAACTCGCGATGCCATCACGTGCGCCCAGACCGACGACCGCTACACGCGCCTGGCCAGTGCGGGCCTTCTCGCGCTAGGCACCCTCCACGACCCTGGCCTCGCCGAGCTGGCAACAGCGCTACGGCACCGTCAGGAAACGATTCGCGCAGCGGCCACGGAGTACCTAAGCCAGCTCTAGCGGTACACTGGAAGTATGTTGCAGGCCCAAAAAACTCGCCCGGAAGAGGAGCGTGCAAGACGTTTCCGTGAGGTCCTGGAAAAGCAAACGGTCTTAGATGCCGAGCGGGAGCTAGCACGCTTCGAGCCACAGACCGTTCTGCTGCTCATCACCCGTATCCTCCAGAAGGAGCGCGAAACCCAGCGGCAGCGTCTGTGGATCGTGGGCACCCTTCTGGGAATTGTCCTGACAGCGTACGTGCTAAGATCGGCACTAACAAGACACCTTCCCGGATTCTTTCCATTTTATATTTTCTTTTTCGGCTGGAGAGGAAGTAAGAAAAAAGGACAGCTCAGGCACACAGAGAAGCTCGCAGAGCTTCTTCCGCTCTACATCAAACAAGCGGGTCGCGGTGAGCTAGGCGTACTGCTGGAGCTCGCGTGGCTTGTGTGGGAGTCCCCACCCCTCAACTCCCTGCTTCGCGACCGGCTGGCCACTCTCCTACCTTGGACACCCACCGATGAGCTACTGCTCCTCACGCAAGCGCAGCGCAGCAGTCTGCGGCTTGTCACCGCCAGCGCTATCCAGGAGTTCCGAGACAATGCCTTCTACGAACCCCTCGCCACCGCCGGCTTGCTGGCCCTGGGAACTCTGGGGGATCAGGGCGTTCTAAAACAGGCTCAGGGCATCACTCTCCGGCAGACGCAAGGCCGGGTTGGTGCGGCGGCGGAGGAGTATCTGACCCAGATCGCGAAATGAGGGGGTATGTACGGTGTAGATGATTTTGTTCGGGCCGCTGATGTCGAGCTGCAACAGTACGATGCCCATGCCAATCGCTTTGAGGCATTGTCCAAAAGCAACGCCGAGAAGCAAGAGAGTCTGCGCCAGCGCCTCTCGGATGCCCAAGCCCAGCTCGCCGATGCCAGCTTACCAGGTGGTCCCAGCGCCGCCAGTGTCCAGCAGCTCGCCGACCAGCTCGGGGCTCCGGCGCTTTTGTGGGGCTTCAACGAGGTGCAGGAGCGGGGTAAAAAAGTGGCAGAGCGCCTCGGGCAGCTTACGGCCAACCCCCAGTTTGCGGAGCGTGAGATTCGCTCTCTCCGCTTGGAGACCGAGCTGCGCGAGGTCGAGCCGCTCTTCAACGAGGCAAAGTTTAAGTTAACCGAGATGCAGCGTTTCACGGGCCTGACCGGGCTGATCGAGCGCGAGTGGGGCACATCGCGCTACCCCCACCAGGGTATCTTTCGCTTCTTGAAGGGCGAGTTTCTACGCGACTGGAAGAACGTCGATGCCGCCGTAAGGTTCTTTCATACGAGAGACTTCGCCGAGATCGCCCAGCGCGTCGCGGACCGACAAGAGCAAAACACGGTGCTCGGTGAGCGCGTCATGCGGCTCAAGAATGAGCAAAAAGCCATTGATACCCTGATCTGGGAGCACGATAAACTCACGGCGCAACAGGCGGATCTGCCGCGCCAGACCCGTGCCCGACTGGGAGAAGACCTCGCCGCCTATGCCGCCGTTCGTGGCACCGACAAGCTCCCCGACCCCGAGGCCGCCAAGCGCGCCGCTCTGGCTATTGATGGTGTCGCCCATCAGGTCAAGTACCTGGAAGAGACGCACAACAAGATCGAGGAAGACCTCTCGGGCCTACTGGAGCGCTCCGGAAAGCTGCGCGAGGAGAAGCTGCGCTACGACACGGATCGGTATCGGTACCGCAATAAGAACTTCTCGCAAGACCAGTGGGACAAGCGCTTCGGGCGGGCGGGCCGCTACCAGAAATCCGGGGATCGCTACGAGCGGGTCACCGAGGTGGTCTATGTCTACGATGACTACTACAGACCGTCGCTGCTGCAAGAGTTTCTGTGGTGGGACATCATCACCGATGGCAGAATTGATGGTAACTTCATCCCCGAGGTCGCCCAGTACCACGATATGAATCCGAACTATGCCTACGAGCGCCCGGGTTACGACAGCGCAGCATCCGATAGTTCCTGGAACCGCGACGACTCGT
>NZ_JAYUPA010000045.1:0-2416 GCF_043760365.1 Armatimonas sp. | reverse complement strand
AAGACACTGACGGCTCTCAGCGCCCACGATGAAGCCGTGCTACGCGGGCGGCGCTGGACGGCACTGGGCAAGAAACTCACACTCACGACGCCGGACCCGATGCTCAACCGTGCCTTCGAGTTCGCCAAGTGGCGCGCCGCCGAGAGCCTTTTTCACACCAAAATGGGCCTAGTCCACTCGCCAGGAGGCGGGCGCTACTACGGTGGAGTCTGGGCCAACGATCAGGCGGAGTACGCGGGGCCTCTCTTTGGCTATCTGGGCGACCCTCTCTGCCACGAGGCGAGCGTCAACTGCTACAACAAGTTCGCCACCGAGATCGGCTCCCGCTTTCGGCCTTTGCCTTCCTCGTTTGAGGTGGAGGGCGATGTGGTCTGGCGCAACTGCGGCGACCGGGGCGACGCTGCCATGATCGCGTCGGGGGCGAGCCGCTACGCACTGGCACGGGGCGACAAGGACGTGGCGGAGACACTCTGGCCGCTGATTGTCTGGTGCCTGGAGTTCTGCCGCCGCAAGACCGACTCCCGTGGCATTGTCCTCTCCGATACCGACGAGCTGGAGGGGCGTTTCCCCACCGGTGATGCCAACCTCTCCACGTCGTGTCTGGCCTACGACGGCTACTGCCGCGCCGCCGACCTCGCCCGTGCGCTCGGGCATACGGAGCTGGCGGCGCAGTACGAAGCCGCTGCCGAGGCGCTCGCCCTAGCCATCGAGCAGCACTTCGCAGGTGAGGTGGAAGGCTTCGATACCTACCGCTACTACGAGGGTAACGAGAAGCTCCGCGCCTGGATCTGCTTGCCGTTGGTGTTCTTACCCTCCCTCTGTTTGCCCTCCCTCCCCCCTGCCCCCTCCCTCCCGATAACGGGAAGGGAGGGGGAGATAGAGGGGGTTTTCCTACCCCTACCCAACCCTCTCCCATTATTGGGAGGGGGTGGCGAAGTGAGGGACGAACGAAGCCGGGGGAGGGCTTTCCTCCGTCGCATGGTCGGTGGAGCACTCACTGGCGGCTTTCATACACCCAATCACCGCTGGGTCATGAGTGCCGGGCTCGCGCTGGCGGAGCAGTGTTTCCCGGATTTGTCCGAGCAGATTCGTCCCGTGATCGAGAGCTATCTTGCGGAGGGCTTCGACATCAACGCCGACGGCGCGTGGATCGAGCGTAGCGCGGGGGTCTACGATGCGATCTGTGTTAAATCGCTGCTGATCTTGGCCGAGTGTGGCTACGAAAAAGAAAACTGTCTGGCGGCGGTACGTCGTAATCTAGAGCTGAACCTGCACCTGTTCCATGCTGATGGCACGATCGAGACTGGCCTCTCTCGGCGGCAGGATCACGGCACCCGCTCTGTGCCTTCCGCCCTGATTATTCCCTACCTCTGGGCGGGGACACTCCTCAACGAGCCGCGCTTTTTGCAAGCCGCCGCATTTTTGAGTATAAAAGCGTCCGCTGATGGCTACTCCCTGGTGCCCTTTTTAAGGAAGTTTGGGGAGCCCGACCCGATTGAGCCGAGGCTTCCCGAGAGCTATGCCTGTCACTATCCCGTCTTGCAGGCTCATCGGATTCGGCGCGGGGCGCTCAGCGCGACAGTTTTTGGCGGCACGACCCGGCTACTGCATCTTGTCGCCGGGCAGGCGGAGCTCGTGAGCGTGAAGATCAGCCAGTCGTACTTCGGGGTGGGGCGCTTCGTGGGGGACTCGATTCGCGAAGACGACAGTGCTGTGATCCTTCGCTCCGAGGGCAAGCTATCGCCCTACCGTCCGGGCTACGAGCTGCCCCTGGGGCGGCCCGTGCCGGTCGAAAGCTATACGGCTATGCGTGCCGAACGCGCACTGCGCCGCGTGCCCTACTGTCTCAGTGAGCTGACGGTTCGCGAGATCGAGGGGGGCATTACCCTGCACTACAAGACCCTTGATGGCATGGATCGTGTCCCGGCGCAAATCGCTCTGGACTTCGCCCCCGGTGGTATCTGGGAGACCGAGGACACAGCCCTTCAGCCTCTCGCAGGGCAAGTGATCTTTTTGAAGCGCGGCACCGGACGGATGCGCTATGGCCGAGATGTCATTGAAATCTCGCCGGGAGCCAGCGCTCACCAGATGTGGGCAATGCGCGACGCCGAGACTGCCCCCGGGCTCGTGCGGGTGCTTCTGACATTTCTGACACCGCTAGAGGCCAATATTACCCTTAAAATTACCCGTTTATAGTCTTGGCAGTAGGTAGATGTGCTTGTGTTAAGCTCTGGCCAGGAAATTGCGAATGTTGTCTTCTTGATCGTATCCAACGATCTGGAGAAAAATATAAATGAACATTCGAGCGGTTCTTTTGGTTCTGGTTATTGGTCTTGCTGTCACTGTTCCTGCTTACGCGGGGCATGATCCCCAGCACCATGCTCCGAACTGTGTCCCTGAGCCTGCGACTCTGAGC
>NZ_JAYUPA010000044.1:0-6786 GCF_043760365.1 Armatimonas sp. | reverse complement strand
GGGAGAGCTGCCCGGCGGCGCGTGCCTCGCGGTAGAAACGCTCGATCCGATCCACCCGCGCAGCGCCGGCGGCATCGGGGGCAAGCGCTAGCTCTTTCACCGCCACCCGTCGCCCTACCTGAGGATCCTGCGCCTCATAGACAATGTCATTGGAGCGCGCGATCTCTCGAACGATTTTATAGCGCCCGAGCTGCATCGCTAGCTCGCCCCTTCACTTGCCGAGGTGATCGAGAGAACCTTGAGTAAGACAACCGTGCTATTGTCTTTGCCACCCGCATCGTTGGCGGCATCTACAATATCAAGCGCTGCTTTTGAGAGGCTTTTATGGCTCACTAATGCCGCCAGAGCATCTTCGCCCAGATAACCCGTGACTCCATCGGTGGCGAGTAGCAAAATATCCTCGGGAAAGAGCTTCTCCGTGAGAATATCCGCGTCCATCCCATCGCCCATTCCAATGGAGCGCGTGATGACGTTGCGGTACGGGGATTTTTCCGCCTCAGCACGGCTCAGAGCACCACGCCGGACTTGCTCCTCGACCCAGGAGTGGTCGGTGGTGAGCTGGCGAATGCGCTCGCCCTCGCGCAGCAAGTAGGCACGGGAGTCTCCGACATGGGCAATGGTGAGCATATCATTTAAGACGATGGCGACCACCATAGTAGTTCCCATGCCATTTTTTGCGCCCATGTTGATCGCCGCCTGGGCGATAAGCGCATTGGCATCGCGGAGGGACTGCCGGAGCGCCTCGCCCACCTCACTGGTTTCCCCGGTAAGCGGTTCGGCAAAATAAGAGCGAATCACGGTCTTGAGCCCCGCCTCAGACGCCACTTGCCCGGCGCTGTGTCCGCCCATTCCATCCGCGATGGCCCAGAGCCTGCCACGAGTAGCCTGAGTGGGGGCGTCATCGGGAAGGAAGAAATCAAACTTGTCCTCGTTGTTCTCTCGGACACGGCCTATGTCCGTGCGCGCGGCGAAGGCAAGCTCGGTGTGGTGCGTGGGCCGACGGTCCGCAAGCTGCGCCCAGCCTCGGGCAAGATCCTCGGTGTTAAACTCGGCAGTGGTCTCGTCGGCCATGGTGTCTCCTGGACTAAGTCGTGTCTTGGTAGCGGTAGGTTACTGTCTTGGATAGTTTATCGTGCCACGTCTCATTGTTCTTGTCCCAGAGTGCCCAGAGATAGCCCAGTCCCAGGAACACCAAGGAGAAGTGCTGGGCAAATGCGCGGCTCAGGGCCTGTTGTGTGGTGATAATCGTGCCATCTTCCTCCAGGACGATAATATCCGCGACGCGCTTGCCAACTGTCTGGCCGCTCATCCCGATGGTGAGTGTGTGGTAGGTCAGTGTGGCAGCGGGAATGAGCAGCCAGAAGATCCAGAACGTGAGCTGACGGACATTGCTCAGATAGGCGTAGGTGCTCTTATACAGCGCCCCGTCCGACAACGTCGCCAGGAGAACTGCCAGCACTCCCGCAAACGCCAGCGTGAGCGCACTGTCTATCAGAAAGGCCAGCGCACGGGCACCCATCGAGGCACGCGGAGCGTCCTCACTCCCCACATCCACTACGGGAACCGCCTCGTAGTCTTCGTCGTGTTCGTGGGAGATCGCTCCCTCCGGCGCACAGCCCTCACAGAACGAAATCTCACTCAGTAAGTACGCGCAGCGATCACACAGCCGCGAGCCACAGGCATTGCAGCTTGTTGTCGCCTCACGGTTCGCATGATTGACACACGCAATCTTACCGATCATACCTGGGTCAATTAAGTCTCGCAGACACTTACTGCACTTGACTTTCCCCGGTTGATTTGCTGTGCCACAGTGGCGACAGACAACCATAAGTCTCAGCCTCCCCCTCGAATTTTCTTATTTTGCCCGAGACAGAGGCATACCGCAAGCTATATTCTGCGCTGAAGATAGGCATTGCTCTGTGCATTGCCCGAGGCGATGTCCGCCCAGACCTCCAGAGGGCTGGCATCGTGGCCGTTTTGGGGGAAGATCAGATAGCCCCACGCGTAGCAAAACAATGTCAGTGGCAGATACAGCGGTCCTAGAATCCGCCCCTGAAGGGCATGAACCAGCTCATGCTGGTAGATCTTCTCCGAGAGCTTCCGTGAGCAGAGTACCACATCGCCGATGCACATCCCCGAAAAGTAGCGCCGCCCAAAGCTCTGAGCGATCCAGCCGCCGTTTACCACAACGACGCGGTTAGTACGATCCCAGGAGTAGCTCCCACCCAGCCCGAAAAACAACCCAATAAGCGTATTGGGGAGGCTCCAGAGATGTCCTAAGAGAAGGAGAATAAGGCGCATGACGGGAAAATCCTACCATGCAAATTGTTGTCACCGCCGCTTATGCCTATGAGCACGAAGAATATGCCGCGCTCGTGCGGCTCCTGCCTGAGTTTGAGCTGACCTCTAAGCTCACTCCCGATGCGCCGGTTTTGTGTGTCACCTCGCGTGATTTCATTACGGCTGAACTTCTGAATCGCCTGCCCGGAGTGAAGCTCATCGCGACGCGCTCAACCGGCTTTGAGCACATTGATCTCGTGGCGGCGAATGCGCGGGGCATCACGGTCTGCAACGTGCCGCACTACGGCGATCACACGGTGGCGGAGTTCGCCTTTGCCCTCATGCTCATGGTGCAGCGTGGCCTGCGTCACAGCCTCAAAGATGCAGAGGAGGGGCGTTTCCCTTTTGGGAGCCAGCGTGGTTTTGATCTCTTCGGGCAGACGCTGGGCATTATCGGCACGGGGCGCATCGGGCGGCGCACGGCGCAGATCGGGGTGGGCTTTGGAATGAGCGTGCTCGCCCACGACATCGCGCCGCTCCTCGACGAAGCCGTGCGCATTGGTTATTCGTATGTGGGCCTGGAGGAGCTGCTGTCCCGCGCCGATATTCTCACGCTCCACGTGCCGCTCACTTCTCGTACCCACCACTTAATCGGCGCGGCTGAGCTGGCAAAACTGCGGCGCGGCGCGGTACTGATCAACACGGCACGCGGCGGCGTCGTGGATACTAGCGCCGTTCTCGCTGCCCTCGATTCGGGCCAGCTCTCCGGGGCGGGCCTCGATGTGCTAGAGGATGAGGAGCGCATCGCGGAGATCGCGCCGGGCTACCTGGCCCGCTTTCCCAGCCTCATCCTCACGCCGCACATGGCCTACCACACCACCGGCGGCGTGGGCCGCATCCGCCAGACCACTGCCGAGAATATCCGTGCCTTTCTTGGAGGAGCGCCTCAGAATACAGTTTCGCTGCTATAACTTCTCTGCTACATCACCGTCGCGCCGGTCTATCAGAGCCGCCGGGATAAGAGGGACGATCAGCAAGACCAACGCCGTCGTGCCCGCGTTGAGCCAGACCAGGTTCTTGAAGTTCCAGTGCAGGTGCTCAAAGAACCAGGAGCCCATGGTATTGGAGAGTGCTGCCATCAGGTTACAGACGCTCATCATCAGCGAGTAGCCCAGCGCTTCATTGCCCCGAGGGGTGGCGCGGCCACAGAGATCCCATAGGGGAAGGATCGCCAGTGTCCCCACAAACCCGGTCGAGCCCTCGATCAGAATTGCGCTGAGGGGAGACTGGTAGCCCAGATAAAACAGCGTGCCGATGACATTCAAGACAATGCCAATACCCAGTAAGCGGCGCAAAGGAATGCGGCTACACAATCGAAAATAAATTGTGGCGGCAGCAAGGCCACAACCGCCACTGATGACACCTAAGTTTCCCATGAACTGTGGTGTCAGCTTGAGAGTGTCTTGTTGGTAGAAGAGTAGGGGTGTCCCAAAGCCGGGCGCGATATTGAGCAAGCAGCACATCGCCAGCCCCCACCAGAGCGGGCGCGAGGCCAGCGTGCTTTTGAGCTGTTGTTCAATCTCTTTCCACGAGCTTTTTTTGGGGTTTTCGGCTGGTGCTTCGTGAAGAAAGAAAAAGACCAAGGGGGCCAGCAGGATCAGGCAGCCCGCGCAGATTCCAACAGTGAGGCCAAAGGCACGCGAGGCAAGAAAGCCACCTAGCGGACCGACGATCAGGGTTGCCAGGTTACTAATTCCATACCGCTGTGAGCTCAGCCGCCCGACGGAGTTATTGCGTTTGCCGCTGTCTACCAGCAGTCCTCCTAGCGCCGTGCTCGCGACCATGACCATCGCCATAATCACTGCCTGCATGAAAAGCAGGAGGGAGTAGGTTTTGGGAAGCACTCCGACAAGAAGCCAGCAGATACCACCCAGGAGAGTGCTGAGGAGAAGATAGTGCTTGCGCCGTGTTCCAAAGAGCGTGAGATTATCGGAGAGGAGCCCTGCGATAGGCTTGACGTAGCTCGCAAAGCCCGCCACGAGTCCAAAGACAGCAATCGCTTCGGCACCCAAATGGAGGGTATTTTTCAGATAAAGGTTGAGAGGCAGACCAGGAGTCCCTAGAGCTATCCAGGTCAGTAGCCAGCCAGTACTGAGAAGTACCGCAGTACGCCGCTGCTCTGAGTGGCTTTGGGGGAGAAGAGTGGAATCGGCAGAGATAGTGCTCAATAGAGTTTCCTTATGAACCTTTCTTACGTCGTGGCACAGTGCCGTCGGGACAGTGAGATATGGTAAACTTTTGTTTATGACGACGCGTGAACGCTACGAGGCGGCGATTGCCTCGCTCACGGAGAAGCTGCAAAAAGATCGAACCG
The DNA here is from genome assembly GCF_043760365.1 of Armatimonas sp. Taxonomy (GTDB): domain Bacteria; phylum Armatimonadota; class Armatimonadia; order Armatimonadales; family Armatimonadaceae; genus Armatimonas. The sequence goes on along the minus strand of NZ_JAYUPA010000044.1, from coordinate 2,132 downwards.
TGCTGGCCGCCGTACTCTATGGCTCCCTGGCCTATGATGATATCTGGGAGAAGTCCGATATTGATTTGATGATTATCGGGGAGGAGTCGGTGAAGGAGGGGAGCTTCACTCTCCTAGAGGAAGGCATCTCCATCCACGCAGCTCTCCTGACCCGCTCAAAGTTCCGCAAGCAGATGGACGGGGCACTAACGGGCTCGTTTTGGTCGTCGGTGCTACCACGGAGCCGCCTTCTCTTCACCAAAGACGACTCGCTCGCCCTGCTCTGGGAGAACGCTGGGGTGCTGGGGGAGCGGGATAGACAAGCCCAGCTCTTGCGTGCGGGCACGTGGTGCCTTCCGGTGCTCACTAAGGCCGAGAAGTGGCACCAGGTGAAGCGCGACTTTCACTACGCGGCCTTCTATCTGCTCCAGACCGCCGTGTGTCTTGCTTGGGTCGAGGTGCTCGCCGCCGGGCAGAGTCCGGGTCGCGAGGTGATTCAGCAGGCGCTGAAGCTCAACCCGGAGTTTTTCAAGCGCATCTACACCAATGTTCTCGATGGCCCCAAGACCGAAGAAGCGCTTGGTGAGGCCCTCACCCTCTGCGATGCCTACCTCACCGAACGCATCCCACTTTGCTTTTCGCCGCTTCTCGCCTGGCTCGAAGGTGCCGACGGCCCCCGCTCGGTGCGTGAGCTTTCCACGTACTTTGAGCGCAACTGGCATGCCGAGCACCTTGATCTGGCCTGCGACTGGCTTGCTGACAAAGGGATTCTAGAGCGTGTCGGCATTCCCTTGCGCCTCACCAAAGATAGCCGCGTCACGGTGGACGAGGCGGGCTATGTCTATGTGGGAGAAGCGTGAGCGATAAAATAGCAGCTAGGAGAAAAATACGATGAGCATAGTTCTTGAGCTAACACCCGCAGAAGAGGAAGCACTAAGCCGGGGGGCTGAGCGGGCAGGCATGGATATGCCCTCTTTCATTACAAAAACGGCTCGACGGGCCATGCAACGTGAGTTTGATGATTGGGAGCGCTGGGAGTCAGCAGGTAATCAAGCTACCACAGATGCCTGCGATAGCTTAATCGGACAGGGTATTGGTTTTGTCTATGGTCGAGATGGAAAAGTCTACCGCAGAACCGCCGAAGGGGAAGAAGAGCTAAGTGCCTGAGCTGGTCATCATTGCTGGCCCCAATGGTTCTGGCAAAAGTACTCTAACGGAACCAACACGGCTAAAGCGTCTGGGGATTTCTTTCCCAGAGAACTATATCAATGCTGACGAGATTGCCAAGAGCCTGCGTGAAACACACTCAGAGCTATCTCAGGAAGAGCGCGAACAAGCGGCTTTTCGTGAGGCCCGGTCGCTACGAAGGCGCTTTCGTGAGCAGGGAGCTTGCTACGCCTTTGAGACTGTATTTTCACACCCCAGTACACTTCTTGATATTCAGCAAGCGCAAGCGCTGGGCTATCATGTAACTCTTCTCTTCGTGACGACTGCAAATCCTGAAATCAATGTATGGCGTGTCGCGGGGCGAGTTTTACAGGGAGGGCATAATGTTCCTCAAGAGCATATTCGAAGTCGGTACGGGCGTACGCTTGCTCTTCTGCCTCGCATCATTGAAGAAGTGGATACCGCTTTTGTTTTTGATTCCACTGAGGAACGCCAGATGCGTCTCTGTTTCCATACGGGTTTATATTCCATTGAGAAGTACCTCCCCAGCTATCTTCAGGCGGCCCTGCTCACACCGCTGAATGAGCGGCGTAAAGAACGTGAGTTTTTAGGGACAACCGCCCAGCCTGACGAAGCTAACGGAATCTATGCCGGTGAAATTTCCTTAGTCACAGTCAACTATATTCTTCAAAAAATCGGGGAGCGTCTGATCCGCCACGACCGTTTGTTGCTCCGTGCAGAGCTTTTCATTGGTCAGGTGGTGACTATCAAATACCAAGACGCGGTCGGGGAGGTTTTATAGTGCGAGAAACCATTCTGATTCGGGGAGCGCGGGAGAACAATCTCAAGAACATCACGGTGGAGATTCCACGCGACAAATTGATCGTGCTGACGGGCCTCAGTGGCTCGGGGAAGTCGTCGTTGGCTTTTGACACGCTCTATGCGGAGGCGCAGCGGCGCTTTATGGAGTCGCTCTCGGCCTGGAC
>NZ_JAYUPA010000043.1:0-2417 GCF_043760365.1 Armatimonas sp. | reverse complement strand
CGAGCCAGGGAAGATACGGGACGAAAGCCAGGCCGATGCCGCGCGAGATGTAGGTGGTAAGATTCCCACCAGGATCGTAGCCCAGAATCTTGGTGAGTCGGGTAGGGGGAAACGTGCCGCAGTCTAGGAGGCGGCTGAGCGGGTTCTGGGTCTTCCAGGGGCCAAGGAGCGGGAAGCGGACTTGCCCGCCGTGCGTGTGCCCGGAGAGCATTAAGTCCACACCTGCCCGCGCGGCGAGTGCCGCCACTTGCGGGGAGTGTGCCAGCAACAGCGTGAAGCGCCCCGGTGTAAGCTCTGCAAAGGTGGCGTCTAAGTCGGCGTGGCCGTAGTAGGGATCGTCGCAGCCCGCAAGCGTGATGGTCGCCCCGCATAGTGTCAGTGGCAAGCTCTCATTGGTGAGCGTACAAACCCCCACCTCGGCTAAAAGCGCTTCGAGCCAGGCACGGCGCTCCTTGCGAATCTTATGCTCCGCATTGCCCCAAATTGCAAATGCGGGGGTCTCTGGAAAAAGCTGTGCGATCTCGGTGACGAGCTTGACAGCGGGAACGACGCCACGTGAGTTACCCAAAAAGTCGCCGCCCCAGACAATCAGATCAGGCTTTTCCAGCTCCGCACAGAGCGCCACCACGCGCCGCTCCCGCTCGCCAAATTCCCAGACATGCGGGTCGGAGAGAAACAGAACCGAGAGTCCGTCCCAGGCGGCGGGTAGACGCGGCAGGAAAAGCTCCGTGTGGGTCACTTCGACTAAAAGCGGCTCAACTTTGAGGGCGTAGAGCGCGAGCCCCGCAGCGGCTCCTGCCGTCATGCCAAGTAGCCTCTTACTCCCAAGCAGCTTCCTACTCATCGGGAGAGCGGTGCCGCCTTAGAAGTGACCGGCTCGACGCGTGCATGGAGGGTGCGAATCTTCACCACATCGCGTAGCATCCGCAGGCCCGCACGGAGGTACGCACCGCGCGTCGCAAATGCCGCCGCGCCTTCTTGATGCGCCCAGCGCACGGGGATCTCGGCGACCTTAAGACCTAGCCGCAGCGCCAGAAAAATTGCCTCGACATCGAAACTAAACCCATCGAGCTGGCAGCGGGAGAAGATCGCCTGCGCCGCATCGTGCGTGAGGAGCTTGAAGCCGCACTGAGTGTCGTAGATTCCCGGGGTTGCCGCGAGCTGCACGATCTTATTGAAGCTCCGACCACAAAGCTCACGCAAGAGCGGCTGGCGCACCGTGAGCTCGGACTCGCGCAAGGGCCGCGAGCCGATGGCGTAGTCCGCCCCCGAGTCAAGCGCCGCCTCTAGCTTGGTGAGCTCCTCAATAGGCGTCGCGAGATCGGCATCCATAAAGAGCACGCGCTCACCCGCAGCGCGCAGAACGCCGTAGCGCACCGCGTAGCCCTTGCCCCGATTGCCGCCGTAGCCCAGCACGGTAACGCCGGGAAAGCTTGCGGCCACCCGTGCCGTTTCGTCGCGCGAGCCATCGTCTACCACTAAAATTTCGGCGCCGAGCTTTCGCGCCTGTACATAGGCCAGAGTCGCCTCCAAAGTACGGGGCAGACGCTTTGCTTCGTTGTAGGCTGGAATGACAATCGAGAGCTGCATGGACGTTGCCTTATTGTATCACTGGCAGGAAATCCTCCCCTGCTCGGTGAAGATGATGCCATGCCTCTTCGTGGACGCTTTTTCTTTGCGGCGCTGCTCCTTATTCCCATCAATGCCTTCTGGATCATCCAGTCTGAGGTGATGCGCTACGCCGGGCACCCGACCACGATCTCGCTGTTTTACAATACGATCTTCTGGCTCTGTGTCTTGTTGGCGCTCAATGGCCTTGTGGGGCGCTTCTTTCCCAAGGCGACATTCTCGCGATTAGAACTACTGACGCTCTACGCGATGCTCAATATCTGCTCCGCGCTGGCGGGCCACGACACGATCGAGGTGCTCCTGCCCATTCTCGCCTACCCGGTCTACCGTGCCAACGCCACTAACAACTGGGAGCTAGATCTGATTCCCCGGCTTCCCAAGCACTTAGTGGTCACTGACAAAGACGCGCTCAAGCCCTACTTTGAAGGCCACTCGACTCTCTACCAGGCCGATCACTTGCGTGCGTGGCTGCTACCCACCCTCTCCTGGTGCGGCTTTTTGACCACGATGGTCGTGCTCTTTATGTTCCTCAACGTGCTCCTGCGCCGCCGCTGGACTGAGAGTGAGAAGCTGGCTTTCCCACTGATCCAGCTCCCGCTGGAGCTCACCGCACCGGGGGCACCGCTGCTCAAGAACAAAGTTCTCTGGGCCGGGATTTTGATTGCGGTGGTCTTGCAGCTCTGGAACGGCGTCGCGGTGCTCAATCCGCAGGTGCCGCTGATTCAGCTCAAGTACGTTGACCAGGCCACGGGCTTTCCCACGCGCCCGTGGAGCGCGATTGGCTGGCT
>NZ_JAYUPA010000042.1:0-2417 GCF_043760365.1 Armatimonas sp. | reverse complement strand
CGCCACGCGATCGCCCAATAGAGGCTGCCAGCCATCGGCATAGACCGCCGGGTCCCCGATCTGCACACCGGCATCGAGCGCCTCTTGTTTGTTCGTGACGCCCAGATCAATCCAGAGGTCTTCGAGTTCGATCTTCTTGCCGCGCTCTTCCGCAGTGAGCAGATGAACGGGCTTCTTACCGATAACACCGTGCACGGGTCCCGTGCGGGTCTGCACCACCACGCGCTGGCCCACGATATTGACATTATCGTGACCACCGATTGTCCTAAAATAGCAAAAGCCCTCGTCGTTGATGTAGTGAATGAGAAACCCGATCTCATCAATGTGGCCTGCCAGCATCACGCGCGGACTGCCCGTAGGATTCACGACCGCGATCACACTCCCGAGGGGATCGGTTGTCACTTCATCGGCAAAGGCGGAGACATAGTCACGAAAATTCTTTGCATTGGGCTCCTCAAACCCAGAGGGTGAGGCGGTTGTAATCATTCGCTCAAGAAATGCAAGCGCATTATCAGTAATCATCGCGAGTCATTCTACCCCAAGCGCTTCCAAAATTGTGTGGATCGCCGCAACGACCTCAGGGTGCGTGACATCGCGTGGGCGGGGCGCTTTTAGCACCAGTTCCTGCTGAATACTCGCCGGGCGCTCCGAGAGCACCAGAATACGGTCGGCGAGCTGGGCGGCTTCCTCAATATCATGGGTCACCAGAATGGTCGTGCAGGGGCGCTCTGCCAGAAGCCTTGCGAGCTCGGCACGCAGCTTCAGGCGAGTGAGATAGTCTAGCGCGGAGAACGGCTCATCGAGCAACAAGACATCCGTCTCCCCGGCCAGAGCACGGGCAAGCTCAGCGCGCTGACGCATGCCTCCCGAGAGCTGGCGCGGGAAGTGCTGCGCGAACTCCGCCAGCCCCACCAGAGTGAGCAGCTCCGTCACCCGTGCCTCGCGCTGGTTTGCAGGTAGCTCGCGCACACCCAGTGCAATATTTTTACGAACCGTCAGCCAGGGCAGCAAGCCATCGGCCTGGTAGACCATGCGCGTCTTCCCGCCCCGCTCAATGCGCCCCTCGCTTGGGGGAAGTGCTCCCGAGAAGAGATTGAGCAGGGTGGTCTTTCCCGCACCGCTGGGCCCGACAATCGCGACAAACTCCTCTTTTGCCACGGTCAGCGAGACGTTGGAGAGAACTTCGGTTGCATCGTAGCGCAGGGTGACATTCTCAAGCCGGATCATCGCTCATACCCCCAGCGCACGGCAGGCAGGCGACCGAGTAACCCCAGCAGACGATCCGTCAGAATCCCGAGTGCGCCGATGGCAATAATTCCGACAATCGCCAGGTCCAGCATCTGGCCATTGCGCGCATCGTGGATCAGAAAGCCCAGTCCGCCCTCACGGGACACCATCTCCGCTGCGACAATCACCACCCAGGCTAGCCCCGCCGTCACGCGCAGTGTTGTAAAAACCTGTGGCAAGATCGCGGGCAGCGTGATTGCAAACGCATTGAGGCCGTAGTCGCGGCCCACGCGGAAATAGATCTGCGGCACGGCAAGTGTCGCCGCCATGGTTCCCAGCACGAGCGGCGGAAAAGTCGCGCCAAACACTAAAAAAATCACGGGCGGATCTCCGAGGCCAAACCAGAGAATGGCGAAGGGAATCCAGCTTAAAGGCGAGACAGCGCGCAGGAAGTTCACCACCGGCAGCAGCGCCTCCCGCAGCGGTGCCATGCGTCCCAGTGCCACGCCCAGCGGGAGACCAACCAGTGCTGCCAGCCCGTAGGCGACAACCACGCGCCAGAGCGATGTCCAGGTTTCTTTCAGCAGCTCTCCCGAGGAGACACTCTTCACAAATGTCTTCCCCACCTCCAGAGGCGTCGGAAACGTCTCGCCCCCGGGTAGCCTGCGTGTGAGGGCCGCCAGCAGAAAATACAGTGCCCCCGCCGTTACCACGGGGAGGACGACCGCTCGCAGACGGGCGGTTAGGGAGGAGTTTTGCATGCCGGAAAAGTATATCGCCCCTAGCCCACCCAACCGACACCTCGCCGCCCGAAGGCAGGGAGGATTTTCTCTCTCCGAAGCCGTATACCCAAGTGTGAAGCGATCTTATCTCAGCGTCCTTGCCCTCAGTGTCTTGTTTATCGGCACTGGCTGCCTTGGGGGCGGCTCCAGCGATCCCAGCGCGGCGATCTCCCCGTTTTATGTGGGCACGCTCGCGCTCCAGACCGGCGAGAAGAACCATCCGATTCCGAGCCTGGAGAAAGCGCTGAAGCTCGCTCCCGACGAGCCCGCAATCGCGGCCAATCTCGCGCTGGCCTACATCCGCAACAGTGAGTACCCTAAAGCGGTCGAGCCTCTGGCGCAGGCCAAGAAAGGTGCGCCGGACGACCCGGGGATCGCGGCCATTGAGGGGCTGCTGCTCGAAAAACA
>NZ_JAYUPA010000041.1:0-6786 GCF_043760365.1 Armatimonas sp. | reverse complement strand
GTCGGACAGGTGGGAAAGAGGCGACTGTTGCCGTGATCACGACACCACGGGCAGGAATCTGCGCGAGATTGCCTGCGAGTGTGATTGGGTGATGCTGGTCTTCCCAGATCAAACCCAACTCAAGGCCCAAGTTGTACGGGAGAACGTTGATCGAAGCGCCTGTATCCAGCATGCCCGTTACTGAGAAATGTTGGCCTTGATGTGAGAGTGTCAAAGACAGTATGGGAATCAGGCTGGAGCCGGGAAGATTGGGATTCGCGTCCACGAAAGGGAATGCGACGGGCTCCGCCTCTGTCATACCTTGCCTGCCTTATCTTCCTCAAGGAGTTTCAGTAACGATGCTGCCGCTTCATGGTTTTCAGAGGGTGTCCACAAATGGTAGGCGTTTTCAAGGACAAGTCCTGCTTTTGTCAGATCTTCGTGTTGGGCAAGCTCTGCGAGAAGTTCTTGCACGAGCATAAACTTTTCCTGGCGTGGGAGGGCATGAAGAGCAGGGCGTAACTCGGTCAAGGACATGCTTGATTTTATCACTGCCTTGGAGATAAAAGCCATCGAGGGCGTTTACTAGGGCTGAGCGCCGTGCTCGATTAAAATTTGGCGTATCTGGGGATTTGGTGCCCACTTTATGATGCGATAGTCGTCTCGGACAGGGCCACCATCGAAAGGATCACGACCCACAAGGCGGTAGGCAGTCGCCTTGAGATCGTAGCCCGACCATAGAGCGTTGGGGTTTGTGCCTGCGTTCAAGAGCTTGATTACTCTAGCCGTGTCGTTCTTGGCGACCGCTTCGCTAAGGGCATAGTCGCGTTCGTTGCGCTGCCAGAGGAGCGTGCTTCCCACGAGGAAAAAGCAAAGAAGCACCAACAGGAGTCTCTTGACATGTTTCATTTGGGGCTTGCCTACTCCGCGAGTTTTCTGATTCCCGCTTCGATGGATTTCGCATTGGGGCTTTCACGCAGCGAGATCCCAAGGTCGGGGCCGGTGATTGCTTCGTTGACTTTGGGGGCCATCAGGATCGTCTCGCCTAGCCGGATGACGATTGTCTTGTGGAGTGCTCTTTGGGTGAAGTCGGTCAGCTTCTTGGTGTCCTCGGGAGTAAGCCGAACCTTGAGAACCACCGCTCGCGAGCCTTCAGCCGGGGTAGGTTCTGGGGCGACGCTCTCTAGGTGGGTAAGGACAAGCTCCGGCGTGGCGGCGATATAACCCAGCTTAGGGTAGGTTGCAGTATCGAGAAACTCTCCTGCCTCCAGCTTCGTGGCGCTCAGAGTGTAGAAAGAGAGCGGCGTGGGGGGCGGCGCACTTTCACGGCACCCGACCAGCACGAGCATCAGGAGAGCTAGTGGGGCAATAAAAGAGCGCATGTACGGATTATATCTCCACGGAGAGATTATCGTCACGGCTTGACTCGGGTGTAGGTTGTCTCCACAGCCTTCGCTGCTTGCTCCTCAGGGATGATATTGTAAGCGGTGATTGTGAGATGGTCTGCGTCAATGACCTCATAGACTGTGTTCCAGCCCCAGGGGGGGATATCGGGGCCGGTATCGTAGTGGCCTTTCACGACAAACCCGTTGGCCATCGCGTCGCCTTCGGAGAATAAGATCGCGTTGCTCGTGTGGAAGTCGTCCACCCAGGAGACTTGGAACTTCTTCGTCACGGAGTTAAACGCGATGGTCTCGTCTCCGTGGCGTGGTTTGCCCTGAATCGTGCCCTCGTACTCATGGCGAACAAACAACTCGCCAAGCAGAGGGCGAATCGTGCCACTGACCTGAGATTCGTCGGCGAGCTTTCCGGGCTCGAACCAGGTACGACAGGTACCTTCCCAGGAGCCCACAAGGGATTTTAGGAGATCTGTTGGTAGCTTCATAGCTTGTTACTAGGATGGGATAGGGCAACCCGGAAGGGCTCAGAATTTTCGTGTCATGAAAATACTGTTGGGGTCTTCTTTGTAGCTGCCAAACGGGCCGCATGGCTGGAATCCGAAGCGGGTATAGAGCTGGTGGGCGGGGGAAAAGAACGGTTGTGAGCCGGTTTCTAAGCTCAGCCCCTCGTAGCCGCGACGCTGGGCTTCGTCGAGGACGTGCTGAAGAAGCCTTGCCGCGACGCCCCTGCGCCGAAACGCTGAAGCCGTGCGCATGGATTTTATCTCGCCGTGCTGGGGCGTCAGCTCTCTGACGGCCACACAGCCCGCGAGCGCTTCGCCTTCCCAGAGCGTCCAGAACGTGATCTCGGGCTTGCGCAGGCCCTCAAGATCGAGGACATGTGTACTCCCTGGCGGCGATATCGCTCGCATCTCGGTGAGATGTTCTTGTAAGAGTTGGTGGATTTCAGGACGCGTTAAATCATCAATTCGAATCGTCACAACTCAGTTTGACAGGTAAAATAAGCACATGCAAGACTGGACACGGTTTCGAGGACCCAATGGCACGGGGATCGGGTTGCCCACGGGAGTCGCTGCGGATTTTACCGACAAAGACATTCGCTGGAAGGCGACGCTTCCTGGTGAGGGGCACTCCTCGCCGGTGCTGATGGGCGAGTCGGTGTTTGTGACGGCGGCGCAGCGGGAGACAGGCAAGCGGCACTTGATCTGCCTGGATACCAAGACGGGAAAAGAGCGCTGGCGGCAGAGCTTTGACTACAAGACATACCACACCCATGAGCTCAACACGGCAGCGAGCGCGACGCCCACCGTGGATAAAGAGCGGGTCTACTCCACTTGGCCCGCACCGGAGAGCTTTGTGGTGACGGCGCACACGCTGGCGGGAAAAGAGGTCTGGCGGCGTGATTTTGGCGAGTTCCCCACCCAGCATGGGGGCGGATCTGCCTCCATCCTCCACGACGGGCTGCTGATCTTCTCCCGCGAGCCCGAGAACGCGCCGGGAAGTCTGCTGGCCTTAGACACCAAGACGGGGCAGACGCGCTGGGAGGTCAAGCGGCCTAGCAAAGACGCGCCCTACGCCGTGCCGATGCTCTACCAGCCCGATAAAGCAGCTCCCATGCAGCTTCTTTTTTGTAGCACCCTACAGGGCATCACGAGTGTCGAGGCCAAGACTGGAAAGGTGCTCTGGGAGACGCCCGGGCTCTTTACCTACCGCTGTGTGGGCTCCCCCGTCGTGGCGGGGGGGCTTATCTTTGCAGGGACGGGTGTGGGCAACGGCAGTCGGCTCTTTGTGGCATTAAAGCCTGGCGGGAGCGGCGCAAAGCCCGAGGTTGCCTGGAAGCTAACGCGTGGCACGCCCTACGTTCCCTGTCCACTCTATGCCAACGAGCTACTCTTTCTCTGGGGCGATGGGGGAATCGTCAACTGCGTCAAGCCCGAGTCGGGCGAGACGGTCTGGCAGGAACGCGTCGGTGGGAACTTCTACGGCTCGCCCGTGTTTTGTGAAGGGAAGCTCTGGGCGATGAGCAATAAAGGGGAGCTGATCGTGATCGCCGCCGAGAAGACCTTCAAGCTTCTCGCCCGCCATGATCTTGGAGAGATTACGAACTCCACGCCTGCGTTTGGCGAGAAGACGCTGTACTTGCGCACGCTGAGCCACCTCACGGCGGTGAGCGGGAAGTAAGTCGCCCCGATGAACGCGCCCCCATGAACGGGGGCGTCTTGTTGTCCTCGTTCCTCGGACACAAAGGGCGCAAGCGCCCATGGCCCGGAGGGCCTTCGTGTCGCGAAGCGTCAAAAAGACGCTCCCGTTCATGGGAGCGAGAGAAAGAGAAAACATGTCACTGCCGTATCTGCCGACGCTTCGTCGGGGCCAGGTGTATGAGAGTTTAGAGCGTGCGGAGCTCAAGAGCGTCAAGAGTGGCGAGATCGTCGCCCAGGTCGGCCAGGTCAATGCGGGGGTTATTCGCCGTGATCTGCGTAAACCCTCGCGTGCGTGCCTGCGCGATATTCCGATGGCGCGGCTTCTGGAGATCTGCGCCGAGGCCGGGAAACACTTTATGGAGTCCGCGCTCCCGCTGGGCGACGGTCAAGTCCAAACCCCCGACGACTATATTGCGCAGCTTGCCGCCACCAGTGGCCTGCCGCACGTGATGATCCGCCGCAACATGGCCAAGATCAACCAGGTCTTCACCCAGATGCCGACTATCCTCAAGGGCCTCACGCGCGGAATGCCGCTGGACGTTCTAGACAACGGCTACGGCGAGCAAAACGGTGTTCCCGTGAGCTACTACGCCACCACCGAGGCGCTCGGCGTCGTGCTTCCCAGCAACTCGCCGGGCGTGAACTCGCTCTGGATTCCCTGTATCGCCCTCAAGATTCCGATTGTGCTCAAGCCGGGCCGTGAGGAGCCCTGGACCCCGTTTCGCATTATCCAGGCGTTTATTGCGGCAGGAGCACCTCCTGAGGCGTTTAGCTTCTACCCGACCGATCACGAGGGCAGTGCCGCCGTGATGGAGCACTGTAAGCGGGCGATTATCTTTGGCGACCAAGCGACCGTCGAGCGCTACGCGGGCAACCCCGGCGTGAGCGTCCACGGCCCCGGCTGGAGCAAGGTGCTCATCGGCGATGACTGCATCGAGCGCTGGCCGGAGTTCATTGACGTGATCGCGTCCTCGATTGCCGACAACGGGGGACGCAGCTGCATCAACGCCAGTGCGGTCGTCGTGCCAAAGTACGGAGCCGAGATCGCCGATGCACTCGCCGTAAGGCTTGCCGCCATCGAGCCACGTCCCGCCGCCGATCCCAACGCCGTGCTCTCGGGCTTCGCTAACCCCAAGATGGCCGAGTTTATGGACGGCGCAGTGACTGAGGGCCTCAAAACCTCCGGCGCAGAAGATGTCACAGGAAAATATAGAAGTGGCGAGCGCTTGGTGGAGCTAGATGGCAGCACCTACCTGCGCCCGACCATTATCCACTGTAACAACTTCCAGCATCCTCTCTCCAACAAAGAGTACTTGTTCCCCTATGCCAGTGTCGTGGAAGTGCCCCAGAGCGAGATGCTCGCGCAAATCGGCCCTTCGCTGGTCGTCATGGCCATCACACAAGATGAGGGCTTTATTGACCAGCTCTTCGACTGCCCGCTGATTGACCGCCTGAACCTCGGGCTGATCTCCACGATGACAACCTCGTGGGATCAACCCCACGAAGGCAACCTCTTCGAGTTTCTGTATAAGAGACGCTCGTTGCAACGGGCGTAGACGTGGCGAATCGTTTTCAGCGGGTTCGCTCCTTACGCCCGGCGACGAAAAAACGCCCCCAACCTGTATGGGTTGGGGACGTTTTTCATGGTAGCTACGCCAGCTCGCTGGCGCGGCTGGTGTCTTCCCAGGGGAAGCTCTGATTGCCGAAGTGGCCGTTCTTGGCAGTCGCCTGGTAGATCGGGCGGCGTAGGTTGAGTGTGTCGATGATACCCTTGGGGGTCAGGTCGAACTTGCTCTTGAGGCGTGCTGAGATCTCGGTATCGGGGAGCTTGCCGGTGCCAAACGTGTCCACCCGCACGGAGACGGGCTGTGCCACGCCGATGGCGTAGGCGAGCTGGATCTCACACTTGCTGGCAAGGCCCGCCGCAACGACCAGCTTAGCTAGGTACCGTGCGACATAGGCCGCTGAGCGATCCACTTTGGTTGGGTCCTTACCCGAGAAGGCACCGCCACCGTGGCGTGCATAGCCGCCGTAGGTGTCCACGATGATCTTACGCCCGGTCAGGCCCGAGTCGCCGTGAGGGCCACCGATCAGGAAGTTTCCGGTCGGGTTGACAAAGCAGCGGATCGCCCCCTCAGCCACGGTGGCATCGAGGTTATCGGGAGTTAAAGCGACCAGCTCACCGGTGATGAGATTGGGACACTCTTTGAGAAGAACAGGGCGGATGAGCTGCTCGATGATCTGCTGACGGGCCTCATCGGTGAAGTAGGGCTTGCCGTGCTTCTCGCCCATGACGCTCTCGTCGTGCTGTGTGGAGAGGACGATGGCATCGAGGCCGACGGGTTTGCCGCTCGCATCGTACTTGACGGTCACCTGGCTCTTGGCATCCGGGCGCAGCCAGGCCAGTTTTTTAGAATTACGTAGCTCGACATGGGTCGCGACAAGCTGGTGCGCCACTTGAATAGGAAGGGGCATAAGCGCCGCCGTATCATCGCAAGCGAAGCCAAACATCAGACCCTGGTCGCCCGCGCCACCGGAGTCAACGCCCATTGCGATATCGGGAGATTGGGCATGGATGAAGTTAAAGACGCGCACTTCGTGGGCGGAGAAGAGCATGGCGGGGTCGTTGTAGCCGATCTCCGCAATCACATTGCTCGCAATCTCATCCACTTTACGCGCAGTGAGCGCATCTTTTTTGGTGGTGATCTCACCCGCGACAACAACCGTATCGGTGGTCACGAGGGTCTCGCAGGCAACACGGCTGGTGGGCAGCTCGGAAAGGCAGAAGTCAAGAATCGCATCGCTGATCTGGTCGGCCACTTTATCAGGATGACCTACCGAGACGGACTCAGAAGTGAACAGGGAAATGTCAGACATTTAGTTTCTCTCTTTATTTTGTCTTGTCTGCAGACGCATGGCGAGAGAAGAGTGTCTCTTGTCTTCGCAGGTTGCGCCTGCTCGGAATTCGCACCAGGCTACGCAGATTCGCGCCGGTTGCGGTGGTTTCATAGGGCCGGTCCCTCCGCCACTCTGGACAAGACATTTGTCGATATGTACTCTACCATGCTAAAATTTAGCCGTCAATATCCTTGACAGAAAACCCACAGTACGATATTATGCGCATTGCGTTTTCGGGTTGTTAGCTCAGTTGGTAGAGCAGCTGACTCTTAATCAGCGGGTCATGGGTTCGAGTCCCGTACAACCCA
>NZ_JAYUPA010000040.1:0-2422 GCF_043760365.1 Armatimonas sp. | reverse complement strand
ATCAATGTCGGCTCCCCTCTCCCGCTCTATGTTTTGCGGGTCGAGGCGCAGACCAACACGGTGGTGGTCGGCACGGACGAAGAGCTACTGGCCGAGGGCTGCTCGGTCGAGGATCTGAACTGGGTCGCGCTTGCGCCGCCGCCGGTGGGCGAGCCTGTGTCTTGCGAAGTGAAGATACGCTACAATATGCCCTCGCGCCCGGCCCGGCTGGTTCGCCAGTCCGATGAAACCGTGCGGGTGGAGTTCGATGAGCCGCTCCGTGCCGTCGCGCCCGGACAGGCTGCTGTGTTCTACGGAGTGGGCGCACAGGCCGATCAGGTGCTGGGCGGAGGAACGATTCAATAGTTATGGAAGAAGAGAACGACGGACACGTCTTTACTAATATCGCGACCGGTGTGGTGATTGGGCTGGCTGTGGGAGGAATCCTGGGCCTGCTCTTTGCCCCCAAACCGGGTGCAGAACTGCGTGAAGACCTCAAGGACAAGACTGAGGAGGCCATGGATCGCTTGCAAGAGGCCACCAGCGATCTGGTGACCCGCAGCAAGGAGCTGGCCGCACAGACTAAAGAGAATCTGGCACACTCTGTGGAGGCCGGTAAAGCCGCCTACTCAGAGAAGCGCGAGGAACTCATGGCGCAGCTGGACGCCTGATACTTCTTATGGCACGACGTGAGGCGTTTCTGAGCGGACTCTTCGGAGCCCTAGGGGTTGCTCTTGCAGCTCTAGGGCTCTTTCTGGGCTATCGGTTTTTGCTCGCCGCGACCGCTGTCAGCACGCCTTTTGTGGCCGCTCTGGTGATCGCGCTTCTTTGTGATCCCGTAGTAAATAAGTTCCAGAAGCATGTCGGATTCACGAAAGGCAAGCGTGCTCCCGCAGTGGCGCTGGTCTTTGTCCTCTTTCTGCTCAGCTTCACCGCCCTGATTATTCTGGTCGTTCCCAGCATGCAGGAGCAGATAGAGAAACTTGTTAAGTGGGTCAATGAGGATGGCCTGGCTCTGCTTCAGGCAAGTGTTAATGACTGGCTGACAAACCATCGTAAGCTCGGGCCGCTCACGCTCCCGCCTTCCATTGATGCCTATGTCAAGCAGTACTCCACTCAGATGACCGAGGCGGCCAAACAGCTCGGCCCCAAGCTACTCTCCACAGTGATTGGCTCGTTCTCCGGGCTCCTCAATGTGATTCTGATCCCGCTGCTGACATTTTTCTTACTGATGGATCTGGGACGGCTGCGGCGGCGGCTGATCTTTCTGCTCCCTACCCGCTTGCGGATACACTTTGTCGGGGTAACGAGTGATGTGGGTGAGGTGTTTAGTAACTACCTGCGGGGGATGATGCAGGTGAGTCTGGCGTACATGGCGGTCGCAACCTTACTTTTTGCGGGACTCTCTCTGACCGTTGCACCGGGTATGCTCGCCTCGGCGCTGCTCATCGGGATTGTTAGCGGCGCACTCTATATCGTGCCCTACGTCGGTTTTCTGGGTGCGGCGGCAACTTCTGTGATTGTCGCTTTGGTGAATGGTGCGGGTGTTCCGGCGATCATCGCAGGGGTGATCTTGCTGGCGGTGCTCAATTTCACGTTTGACAATGTGATTACCCCGCGCATTGTGGGCAGTGGCGTGGGAGTCAACCCGATTGTGGCGATGTTTGCGCTGCTGGTGGGAGCCTCGCTTTTTGGACTCTGGGGAATGCTGCTGGCTTACCCCGCTGCGGGCAGTGTCCAAGTTATGCTCTTTCGACTGTTCCCCAAGCTCGCCCAGCCGACACCGGAGACGGCGCAGATCGCCCACGAAGACCACGATCCCACCCCGACGCCAGAGTCAAGTGAAGGGGAGTAGCCTGCGGGCAGTCTGAGCAGGTATGCCGTTTTTCCTCTACCAGCCGCCCCGTCAACCCCCACGCGCCCAACCAGCACAGCAATCACCACGAGGGAGCTTGCTGGCCCCTCGCGAGACTCCCGCAGGCCCCCCGCCCGGCGAGAGCGGCCAGTCCCGTAGTAAAGATATTTTCCCCACAGCAGATCGCCTGGAAGCGACTGCGGAAGGCACACTGTTTACCGGTAATGTGCGGCTGGTCTACGACGGCTACATCGTCACCTGCGACCGCGCTACCTACGACGAGAAGCGTGACTATATTACCTTCGAGTCGAATGTGAAGATGGAGACGGGGCAGGAGACGTTCTTTGCGGAGCGTATCGGCTTTAATCGTAAAACCCGTGAGTTTGAGGCGACCGAGGCCCACACGGTGCTGGCACCGTCGCGCGTGGGGAGCCGACTGCTTCAGCCGCTGCTGCTCTGGGGCCAGAGCATGCGCCGCGACGGCGATATTCTCAAGGCTACCGATGGCTTTCTGACGACCTGTGATCTGCTCAATCCCCACGCGAAGATCGGGTTTGGCTATGCCGAGCTGATTCCCAAGAAGCGCAT
>NZ_JAYUPA010000039.1:0-6804 GCF_043760365.1 Armatimonas sp. | reverse complement strand
GCTTGTTGGGGAGGTTGTCCTGGGCGAGCATCACAATCGTGATGAGCTTGCTCTTGGCGGTCTGGAAGTTGGTAAGCTCGGCGATGGTGTCAATGTTGTCTGGGGAGACGTTCTGCCCTTCGTCCAGGAGAAGAACGCAGTGACGACCCTCCTTGTATTCCGAGAGCAAGAAGAGCTCTAGGAAGCGCTGGTTGTCTGCCGCTGTCCTGGTTGGCTTCTGATCGAACGCCTCCAGAACTGCTCGCAAAAACGCCGCAGGGGTACGCATCGAGGCAGCAGGGAGAAAAGCTACTGTCTTGGTCTTGTCCTCCTCCCAAGTCACGAGGAGCTGGTTGGCCACGGTTGTCTTGCCTGCGCCGACAGGACCCGTCAGAACCGCAAGACCGCGCTTCTGGTCAGCAGCATAGCGCATCTTGGCGATGGCGATTTTATGCTCCTGACTTGGATAGGCAAATTTTGGATCAGGCTGTACGGAGAACGGTGCCTCCGTCAGTCCAAAAAACTCTAAGTACACACTACCTTCCTTTCTGGGAGGGCTGGAGTCTGATACAGCGAAACTCGCCTACCTTCCTGCGCCCACCACTGTAATCTGATTACAGTATTGTACCGGATAGTATCGTCTTTTTGCCAGGGCACCCTTAGGGCAGTTAGTTGAGGTATTCTTTTGGCACACCAATGGCTCGACCTACTAAACGTAAATACATGCCCTATCAGCTGGCCTTGCGGCGACTGCTTCTGGAGGATCAGGTCGAAACAACGGACGGGCAACCCTTGTTTGCTTCTCTGGGTGATCTTGCCCAAGCGGTCATGGTGTATGAGTTGGTGCCAACGAAAAAGGAATCGCTCGTGCCTATGATCCAGCAAGGCCTGGTGGGATCTCGCCCCTTCAAGAAAGAACGTGCGGTTGCGCTCCGTCAAGCAGTTGTTGAGCGCATTCAACAACGTGTACCTGACAAGCTGGAGGAACTTACTGGGAAGTTCGATTATGCGCTGTACATGGTTGAAAAGGTACGTCGCCATCCTTACCAGACAACGAGCGGAGCGAAGTGGTTGGTGGGTGAGGACATAGGGAGTACGTTTGCGATTGTCCCCTATATCCGAGAGGTCATAACAACCAAAGATGGGCTCGCTTTGGTCCGAATGTTTATCGCCTCCTATGGGCTCTCCGGTCGCGAAATGCCTACCAACTTCCGCCAAAGGCATCTGCTGGCATTTGCGGATGACGAAGATATTTTCGCGTTTTTGTCGGTTGTGGTTTCTGAATCGGCCTATGAAGAACTGGGGGAGCGGGATCGTCCACTCAAGCAGGAGCACATTCAGAAAGCTTGGATGCGCTTGGAAGCGTATTCCCGAAAGCATATTCTCCAGTTTGCTATCCTGCCTGCTTCCTACTGCCTTAGCTCCGTTACCATCTATGACTGTGAGCGTGAGGAGGGGAGGACGATGGCGCTCAGTTATGGTGGCGAGGCTTTCCAGTACATTCAATTGCATGGGCCATTTCGGCAGGGATACCGCCAGCTCTATCTTGATCTTATGGACGGGAAGATCGAAGGAGCCAGGTTTGTTGTGCCAAGCGATTTTCATGCGAAGATCATGTATCAGCTTCTTTCAGCTTCCGCCGTAGTTTAAGCACGTTTAAGCACAGATAGACGTTGCATCCGACTCTGCGATGACATTACAGTATGCCCACTACTGCCGCACTATGGCAGCGAGAAGGGAGCGGCTACTTAATATGTCAATCAAGGATTCCGAGTCCAAGGGGAACCTCGCGGTACTTCCCCAGGGGCTTCGGCCACGGGGTAGGGTGATCGAGCAACATGAGGCGTTCGATCTGGATGGTGGTATTGGGCGTTTGGAGGAAGAGATGCGCGCCGCACGTCGGGGCGGTCTCTTTGGGATTGCTCGTCTCAAGTGGGAGGCGTGGCTTGAGGAGAAGATGAAGGAGCCTGCCATCCGCAAGCTCAAGGCACAACAGGCGGTGCTCTTTGAGCAGCGCCGAACCGCGCAGGCCCAGATCGATCTACGGAGCACGGTGTTTACTGGAGAGCGCGACGGTGAACTCGGACGCACTGCTGTTACTCATGCACGAGGGGTTCGACTCCAAGCTGATATGGATAGTCTCGGTATCGGGCAAGACGATGGCGTTCCTCGGCCATTCCCACCCAAACCGGGAGATCCACCGCTGAGTGTGCATATCTCCGATCAGCAAATCGAGGCTCTTGCCCTTAAAGCCGTATCGAATATTCCAGCGGGGCTAGCGGGGGAAGAAGGTATGAAAGCCTATCTTTCAGAGCTGCATGATCGGCTTCCAAAGTACGTTGCTGACGAGGTGGAGACGCGCATTCGAGCACTGCGACGAACCATGTCCTAGTGTCCTATCGGGTGGGCAATGGGGTGTCCTATCGGAGGGTCAGTTAATAACCCACCTGTAGAGGCACCCTGTCGAGGAAAAAGTGGCTTTTTCGGGCTGTAACTGTCTTCTCCATTCCTCATAGCTCTTAGCCTTCGGACTCTATTCGTCCTCATGCTCATCCCTCTCGTTTTTTCAAATCCAGCACACCTGCGAAAACATGACTTCGCATCACTGGCTCTCACTCTGGAAACCAAAACCTCATGATTCGAATCGGCACTCGAATACTCCACGACTCCCAGCAATCCAGCACACGATTCCGCGTCGTCTCTGACGACCCCGAGCTGATTCCGCACGTCGATCAGCCATGGCTCCGCGCCCATGCCTGCGAAAAACTCGAGCTGCCGATGCCACGTCACACCGGGCCAAACGACAAGATTTCCATCGTTGCAGCAAGTCATGAACAGCTTGCGCGTCATGCTGTAGTGTGTGGCGCAACCGGAAGCGGAAAGACCCGGCTTGCCATGCAGCTTCTTTATGAGCAACTGAAAGCGGGGTGTTCCGTGGTGATGATGGACCCCAAACTTGAGACCATAAAGCACGTCCTGCTCATGGCGCAGAAGGCCGGAATTACCTCCGATCAGGTGACGATGCTCATGCCGGGAAACGCGAACCTTGCAGGCGTTCCGGGCTGGAATCCACTGGACTACAAGCAAACGGGGACACCGCCAGGGCAAGCGGCGGCGGACTTCGTTTCGGTACTTGCTCAGAGCACATCGTCGTGGGGACCGCGAATGCAGGATCTCTTAACGAACGCCCTGCTGATCATCGCAACCCATCGGCTTTCGATTTATGAGCTTGCTCGTTTTCTCCAGCGAGACGAGTATCGCGAGGGTCTACTCACTCAAGAAGTCGAGCAGCCCGACCCCATTGCCTATCAGGAAGCGCACGAATACTTCACGGCGGAGTTTGCCAACTGGGGAAAGTCGGAGCGCTCTTCGGCAGTGGCTCCCGTGATGAACAAGCTTCGTGAGTTCTTGCGCTCTGGCTTTCTGCGCTCGCTCCTGTGCGCCGAGAAGAACACTCTGGATATTGCGTCGCTCTGGCAGCGTCAGCGCCTAGTTCTGGTGAATCTGGATCAGACAACACTGGGAGATGAAGGTGCCCGGCTGCTCGGCGGAATGCTTGCCTGGCAGCTCTATCGCACCGCGATGCGTGTTGATGGCCCGGTGCCGGTGTGCCTCTCGCTTGATGAGATGGGAGTCTCCGGGAAGTTTATTGGAAATGCGGTAAATCAGATTTTGGCGATTGCCCGCTCTCGTAAGCTCCGGATGCTGGTGGCTTGCCAGCACCTAGGCCAGCTCTCCGACGAGCTGCGGGAGTCACTGCTTGCCATTACGTCCGTGCGAGCTTTCTTTCGACTTGGTTATGACGATGCCCGTGTCATCGCCGCCTCACTTGCTGCTGGAACAGGTGGTGAGGTTGTGACGGTTGAAGCCACCAGTCAGCTAAAGAAAGATGTAAAGACGGGGGAAATGATTGGGCCATGGACGGCAATGCAGCACCCGATTTTGGATGCATGGGGTAACGAGCTACGACTCTCAAATGGAGCATGGAAGGATTTCTTACTGGGACGAATCGTTCAGCTACCAAAGTACGAGACCGATTTTGTGATGCCGTGGGAGAAGCTACCAGACGGCTGGGAAAAGTCCACACCTTCTTGGGAAGAGCTGCCCGAGATCTGGGAGTTTGATCCGATAGATAGGCTCTTAGAGCTTGCTCGGCTTTCTCGGATGCCGCGGCTCTATGTTCATGCTGCGGACACCGGCGAGCCGGTTGAGCTACGACGATATATTGCTCGGCTCTCACGCCAGCAGTACCGAGTGGCAGGTTCGGCACCCTTGCGACTCGCTGTTCTCTTCCCTAAGCCCAAGCTCTCGGTGGTGACACGCATTACCGAAAGTGAGCGACGTGATCGGTGGGTGCGTCTTCTGATGGAATTACCAACCGCTCGTGCTGTAGTGGTGCTGGCCCCAGAAGCTCCGGTTATCACCCAGGTCGTCAAAGTGCCTGATCCAGCGACACCTGCGGGCTTTGAGAGGTTTTTGAGTGAAGCGCTCGTTTCAAGTGGACAGACAGTCCCCGACTTGGAGCGAATCTATCAGGCGCGTCGCAGTGAAGTCAGTCGTCTTGAAGAGGTTGGGGCTGACATTGTGGCAATGCAAGATGAGGAGAAGGGAGGGCGGTCTGGAAGGTCAAAACAGCCACGGCGGACTGTAGCAAGTAGTAGTGCCCCACGAGTCGGCCCTGGAAAAATGGTTCTGGCATTACCCGAGAGTGGGGAGGTGGATAACGATGGAAGCCTTGCCTAGCATGTCAACTTCGCGCACGTCTCGCTATCGTCGTAGCTCGTCGGCGAAGCCACTGGTCGCACTCACGCCGATAAAGCGCAAGTTGCTGCGGTTTCTGGTTGAGTGTCGGGTGCTCTCACTGCCTCAGCTTGTTTCCCTTGGGCAGCTCTCCCCTAAGGGGACGCGCAGGCAGATGCGCCTGCTCTTCGACTCGGGGCTCGTCGAGGTCGTGGCCGTCTCACGGGCGGCTCTTGCG
Organism: Armatimonas sp.; assembly: GCF_043760365.1. Lineage (GTDB taxonomy): Bacteria > Armatimonadota > Armatimonadia > Armatimonadales > Armatimonadaceae > Armatimonas. The sequence goes on along the minus strand of NZ_JAYUPA010000039.1, from coordinate 1,847 downwards.
CCAGAAGGTGCTTCTGCCGATGAGACGCTGCTTTATGGGAGTGCGCCGAATCTCTATGTGCCAACAGCCCTAGCGGTGCGAGCCCTAGTCGAGCTTGGCGTCGTGGATAGTCGCTATCTCGGCCACAGCTACCCTGCCTACAACCCCAAAAATGGCCTCTTCCTGCGGCATGAGTTGCTCGTTCGTGATGTGCGCGTCTGGCTTGAGGGCATGGCCTATAGGGAGGTCGGGCGAACGCTTCGCTGGGAGGATGGCATAGGTGCAACCCTGGAGCTTGGGGAGAAGCAACTCCTCAAGCCGGATGCTTGGTTCGTCTTCGAGATCACCCAGGACGAGCGCCCGGTAGTGTTAGTTGGCTTGGTCGAAGTGGATAGGGGGACGGAGCGCGGCAAAACGCGCTGGGCGGAGAAACTCACCCGTTACCATGCCCTGTTCAGCTCAGGGAAGCTACTGGAAAGCACTGGCTACAAGAACGCTCGCGTGTTAGTGCTGTGCCCTGATGAACCCCGTCGAGACCGTCTTGCTGCCCTCATCGCCGAGCTTGCCGGTGATGAGCGCCTCGCGGGAAAGTTCTGGTTGATAACCGCGCAAACCCTGGAGCAGACCGGGCTACACGACTCTGTGTGGCTGGTCGCAGGGCAGTCTCAGTCCTGTGCCTTACTGTAGACTGGAGCCGCCGATGTGATTTTTGTCCAAGGATTTCTGGTAGAAAGTGGAGATTTTCATCTGCGAAACTTTATCTTATAGAACCAATAGATGCTCGTGCAAAATTGATTCAAAGCAACTAGAACAAAGAAAAGCCAAATGATGTCACGCTCTTTATGCAGTTGAGAAATCGTAAAAGAGATGAGCGCAACGACGGCATGGCGTAAAGCGCGTGGGTATCTCTTAGTAAAGTCCACCCATTGCTTGGCGAAGCTCTCCATTCGCAACATGGGATCGGTTGCCGCGTGTTGTTTTTCTTTCAGTCGGAGCAATTCCTTTTGTGACTCGGTAGCGATCGCGGGATCATCACTCTTTGAAGCCTTCTCATAGGCAACTCTGGCTTTGTCCCACATCTCTTGGTGCGTATATAAAAGTCCCAATATCTGATGGTGATCTGGATCGTCAAATAGTGCAAGCGATTCTTCGGCCAGCCTGGTAGCGTCCTTCGCCGCCTGCTTTCCACGCGCTCCGCCTTGAGTTGAGTGGAATCTTCGGCGGAGGTCTGCCTCGGTAAACAGGCACATGGCACGACAGAAATTAGCCTCTTCTCCGGTAAGGGAATTGGATTGTTTGTAGGCGATTCGTAGATCGCCGCTAATCAGAGATTCTACATTCGCGATAGTTGTTTTTACTTGCTCTTGATTCTCGGGAGCGTAGGAAGCAAGCCTATCAGCTTGCCCTTCTACATCTTCAAGCAGGGAAATGATGACGTCTACTTCCTTCGAAGATTGCGATTGCTGTATAGACATTTTGATATTCTCCTTTCAGATGTAAAAAGTGGTGACGCCAGAAAGCGCTTGAACGCCCTTGTCCTTGCCGTCTATGTAAACTGTATGGCTTCCTGGTGCAACGCTCTCAAAGTGAGCGATCCCTTTATCGTCTGTGTACTTCTCGTGGTTTCCCCCAGAATAGACCACGACCCGACTCATGTGCACCACGTTTCCCGTTGCTTCTGAAACCACCTTGATACTGACCATCGCTTGCTCCTCCCAAGCCACTCCGCATGGCTTTTACAGATTGGTTATTTTACCATGTATATATCCCGTGGTGTTTTATACTGTGTGATTATTCCCGTGGTTTGTATCCGCTTTTTCTTCAATCCTATTGGGATGCAAAAGAGAAAAACTCTGGAGAATCGCGAC
>NZ_JAYUPA010000038.1:0-2428 GCF_043760365.1 Armatimonas sp. | reverse complement strand
AGAAGCCTTTTGTGCTCTCGCTGGACGAAGGCGAGCGGCTCTGCGCACTCGCCGATGCCAATGGGGTCAAGCTGGCGGTGAACCAGAACGGGCGCTGGGCTCCGCATTTTTCGTACATTCGGGAGGCGGTAAAAGCCGGGCTGATCGGCGATGTCATCTCGGCGCATGTGGGCGTCCACTGGGATCACACCTGGGTTAAAGGGACGGCATTTGAGAGCATCTACGATCTGGTTTTCTATGACTTTGCGATCCACTGGTTTGACTTTGTGAGCACGCTGATTCCCGGCAGAGCCCGCTCGGTCTATGCTACCCGCGCCCAAGCCGCTGGGCAGACCATTGGGCCGCCGATGCTGGCGCAAGCGCTAGTGCAGTTCGACGGTGGCCAGGCGTCGCTGGTCTTCGACGCCCATGTCAAGCACGGCTCGCTGGATTGGACATTTGTCGCGGGCACCGAGGGCACGCTCACCAGCACCGGCCCCGATCTAGGAACGCAGACCGTGACACTGATCACCGAGGCGGGAGTCGCAACACCAAATCTCACAGGAACCTGGTTCAACGACGGTTTCAAGGGCACAATGGGCGAGCTACTCTGCGCGATTGAAGAAAACCGCGAGCCACGCAACTCGGCGCGGAGCAATCTCGCCAGCCTCGCGCTGTGCTTTGCCGCCATTGCCAGCGCCAATGAAAACCTGCCCAAAGTAGTGGGAGACGTGCGAGCGCTTCCCGTAGGAAGCGCCCCAGGAGTTTAGGAGATTTTATGAGTTTTCCCCGTGTCGCGGTCTTTGAAGAAAAGGACTTCCCTACCTACGGTGTCAGCGCCCAGCTTGTCACACGTAATGTTGTCCATGACCTCAAGGCAGCCGGGTTCGAGGCAGATTTACTCGACAGCGCGGCCCTCGCCGACGCGAGTCGGTTCAATGCGCAGCGCTTTGCTGCGCTAGTTCTGCCTCAGGGCAATACCTACCCGCAAGTGGCGTTTGCCAATGTCCGAAAATTTCACCAAGACAAGGGCTCGCTGATTACATCGGGGATTCCCTTCACACATCCGGTGATTCGAAAAGACGGCACGTTTGTGGACACGGGCCACGAAGATGCTCCCGCGCGGTTTGGCGAGAACGGGATCGGTGTCGGGGGATTTGGCGGGCCAGGTAAGACCACAGTCCCCGCAACCATTGCGCCCGGCGATCCGCTGAGGCTCAAGGGAGTTGTGACAGAAACGCCACTTCCGCGCCCGGCACCACAGTGGCTTGATCCGAAGTCGCTGCCTAATGGCGTGCGCCTGATCCCCGCGCTGGGCGATGCGACGCGGCCCCTCGTGGCGCTGGTGATTCACGAGAGCGGCCCGTTTACGGGAGCCGTGGATGCCTGGACCTATCGCCTCGGGCAGCGGGATCGGGAAGCCTACGAGAGCCAGCAGCTTGTCGTCAGGGCGACGGTCGCGGCGCTGGCCCAAGCGGGGAAACTGAGCAAGGGCGAGGCGGCGAGCGCGTTTCGCCGCCTCGATGCCCTGCCGCGCCCGGCGGTCTACGCCGATGTCGTGCTTCCCACCGTCCCCCGGCGCTACGCCACGTTTCAGCCCAAGATGCCGCCGCCTGCCCGCCAGCTCTTTGTCGCCGACATTCGCAAGCTCACGCCCGACGAGAAAGTGCTCCTCTTCTCGCTCCAGGGCTTGGTGAACCGGACACAGCCGCGCATCTACTTCGTCACTGACGACGACGACCAGCTCTGGCTCGATGAGCTGCAGCGCCAGGGCGTAACCGACAAGCCGCTCACGGTGAGCGATCCGTTCTCGCTACTGGAGACGTTCAAAAAAGAGTTTCGGGGGGCGGTGCTCTGCGACGCAAAAGTCTACACCTCACCGTGTGTGGCCGTGACGATGGCAGGACAGGAAAATTTGCTCGTCGCAAAAACGCCCGAGCTGGCAAAGCGGTTCAAGCTGACGGTGAAGCAAGATTTGCGCGGGAAGTTCGCAGATAACGCCGCCGCGCTACGCTACATTCGCACGAAGCTTCTGCCGGGGCAAGATCCGTATCTGACCTGTAGCCTTGATCCGTCGCGCTTTGACCAAGGTGGGATTGACCATCTGATCGCGTCCAAAGCCTCCGTGTTCTGGATCACCGGGCCGAAAGCACACCACTTTCCTGGCGCGGACATGGCGGCGGAATTAGAAGAGCTTCGTGCGTATCTGGCCAAGCTCCCGCTCGGGGCCGTGGTGCGCGGGTTCTGGTGGCACGGAGATGGCATAGGCCTTCAAGAAGACGATGGCGTGGCGCTGGGGAGCCGCTTTGGCAAGATCACGCTAGTCAGCGATCTGATCACGAACCTCTCTGTGCACAGCGGCGTCCCCGCGACAAAGCTGACGCAGAAGCCGCGCCCCGCGCCCCCAAAATTCGATCCCTCGAAAGTCTATGTCTGCTTCACCATGAGC
>NZ_JAYUPA010000037.1:0-6816 GCF_043760365.1 Armatimonas sp. | reverse complement strand
GTTTCGTGGTGGAGGGCGATCAGGTGCGGCTCACGGGCCTCGTGCACAACAACAGCGGCCAGCCGCAGACCGCGCACCTGCGGCTCAAAGCAGCGGGGCTTCGCGAGCCTGAAAAGACACTCTCGGTCGCCTCGGGAACGGTCGGGGAGGCCACGTGGAGCTGGACGGTTCCAGGCTCGCTCTCGGAGTCCACAGAAGTGGCACTAGAAGGCTGGACGGACACCAAGCTCACCGACGGGGTGAAACTCCCGCTCACGGTGCGCCCATTTGCGAGGGAAACCCTGACCAACTTCGGCTTCGCCCCCGACGGCACACTCCGTGTCGCTCTTCCCGCTGATGCCGTCGCCGAGCGCTCGTTTCTCACCGTCCGTGTCGCGCCCAGCCTGCACGAAACCGTAGCGGAGGCAACGGAATACCTGAAAAAATACCCCTACGGCTGTGTCGAGCAGACCGTCAGCCGCTTCGTGCCACTGATTGCAGCGGGCATCGCGGATAAGAAGCTAGTCGCCGAAGGGGTCACGCGCCTGGCGGGGATGCAGAGCGGCGATAAAGGCTGGGGCTGGTGGTACAAAGATGGCTTCGATCTCTGGCACACCGCCTACGCACTCTGGGGTCTGGCTGAGGCGCGCGATGCGGGCTTCTCCGTGCCCCTCGAACTCTTCGAGCGCGGAGCCAAGCCGCTCTGGGCGCTCCTGACCGAGAAGAAAAACCCCACCCCGGACACTGCCTTCGCACTCTACGCCGTCAGCCGCGTGGATGCTGCCCGTGCCCGTGGGATCGCCCCGGCGCTTCTGCACCGCTTCGGTCTCGCAAGCGCCAAGCGTGCGGACACACTGGCCTGGCTGACTCTGGCCTGCACCAACCTGGGGATAGACGCGGTGCCCTACGCCAGTGCCCTGGAACAAAAAGCCCAAGTGGACGGAGCCTTTGCGCACTGGGGCGACGGCAGTGAGCGCACCACCACCGCACTCGCCCTTCGTGCCCTGCTCGCAACGCACTCCCAGAGCGCGTTGATCGGCAAGGCCACCACCTACTTGCTCTCCACGGGCACCAACGGCTACTTCGGCAACACCCGCGACACGGCCTTCGTGATCTCCACGTTCTGCCTCCTCCCTGACTACGCACGGAACCAGGAGCTTGGCCCCTCCACACTCCAGCTCAATGGGAAACCCTTTCCATTGACCAATAAAGGCAAGCTCCTGGAAGCCACCATTCCCGGAACGGCGCTCAATTCAAGCGAAAACAAGCTCACCTTTTTGGGCGGCTACGCCACGGCGACCCTGCGCCAGACGACAAGAACCGATGTCCTCCCCGCGCTTGAGGCCAAGGGCATGAAGATTCGACGGGAGTACATTCGGCTGGCATCGGGTCCCAAAGGCCTCCTCCCCGAGAGTGCGACCACACACTTCAACCAGGGAGAGACGGTTCGTGTCCGACTGATTGTCGAGGTCAGCGAGCCGCAGGATTTTGTTTTATTGGAGGATCGCTTCCCCTCAGGGTTCGAGCCCAATGCGCGTGGCACCCTGGAGGAGGAGGATACCTACGGAGCATGGAACTTCTGGTACTCCCATATAGATGTCCGTGATGACCGGATCGCGCTTTTTGCACGCTCCCTGAACAAGGGAAAACATGTCTATGAGTATCACTTACGTGCCCAAACACCGGGTCAAGCCCACGCACTACCCGCAGCTCTCACCCCCATGTATGGCACCCGTCTGCGTGCCGAGTCTGCCGGTGAGGTACTGGAAATCCGGTAACAAACCGAAAGAAACACTATGGCTCACTTTGCTTTCCGTGACTTTGCCCCTAAACAAAAACGCCCCGCTGGATTTTTCCAGTCGGCAGAGTCCGACAACTTAATGGAGGCAGTTCTGCAAGCCAACCTCTGGGTCGTGGATCATAAAGTCAGGGTCATGAATATTGAAACCGTCGTTCTTCCCAACAATCAGGAAAACGAAAGTATCTCCTCCAGCGTTCCCTGGTATCAGTTCATCCGAGTTTGGTATGCGTTTGAGGAAAAGGCTCCCGAGAGCGAGGAAATCAAGTGAGCAAACTCGCGAGTGCACTACTTGGGGCCGTGGCACTCGGCAGCGCTACCGCTTACTACCACCAGAGCCTACCCCCCGACCAGGTGGGCGAGATCTTGTGGGGGCTCATTTTATTGCAAGCGGTTCCGTCGGGGGCGGCGCTCGGGCTAGCGACAGAGCTTGCGCTTCGCGCCCCTCTCGGGGGGCGCCGGGCGCTGTGCTGCTTTGTGGGTGGCCTCCTCGGGCTGGTGCCACCGGGAATTTGGGCATGGCTCGCAGTCAGCGGCGATCCGTTTCACGCGCTGCCCAAGCTCTGGGCGACACTGGTGCTCTGCCTGCCCACTCTGGGGGCGATCTTTGTCATGAACCTCTGGGGGCTAGCGAACCTGCGCCCCGTGCGCTTCCGGACAAAAGAAAAAGAGAGCGACGAGAGCTAGTACCCGCAACCTCAGCACTGGAATTACGTCGTAGATAAGTAGACATGGCACTCTCTTCCCAAAAGCAACAGACTCTCCCCATCGAGCAATCCCAGAAAAACGCGCTGGCAGAGATCTGGCGTGAGGTGGTCACCGAGAACCCCGTCTACCAGCGTGAGGCCCGCACGGTTCCCATTCCAGCCAGCTACTCCCCCGAGAAGGCGGAAGCGCTCCGTGAGAAGGCTCGCCTCGCTCGTGCCAAGTGGGAAGCACGGACTCCCGCAGGAAAACTCTGGAAGTCAACCGCTCCCTACCTGATGGTGTTTGTTGTTTTCTACCTACTGCTCCCCCTCGCAATGGCCTACATGCGGGGGGGAAGTGTAGGGCCGCTGATTGGCCCCCTGATAGGCAGTATGTTTGTCACGGCTATCACCACCGCTTCAGCCATTGTGACGGAGCGAGAGAAGCGCACGTGGAATGCCCTCCTGCTCACGCGGCTAAGCCCGGCACAGATCATCGGAGGCAAGGTGGCCAATGTTCTCAGGACGCAACTGGCGAGCCAGGGAATGCTCCTGGTCATGCTCCTCGTAGGAGTTGCACGTGGTGTCGTGCCCCCTCTGGCACTCCTGCTCTTCCCACTGATTTTGCTGCCAACGGCTCTGCTTGGAACACTGGTGGGTATCGAAACCTCTCTCTGGAGCAAGAGCCTCAAAGGTGCCATTAATAAAGCAATGTGGCAAGGCGGCGGGCTTGGATTCCTTGCACTTCTCGTCGTACTCGCCACGGGATTTGCGTTCTTTGGCAAGCTTCCCCTGTTTGTCCTGCTTGCCCCCATTCTCTACGCTCTCCTTGCCGTGATGGCATCGGCGCATATCTGGCGGCGGATGCTGCGCGATATTTGGCGGGCACCGAAAGATTTTTCTGGTTAAATCGGCGATAAAATGCCAGTGTTTAGCGTATCAGGTAGTTATCTACAGGAGTTACTATGCTCAGAGTAAAACAAGAAGAAACCGAGGAGACGCGCACCACCCTCCCCTCCGTTCGTGTTCCGTCGCCCCCCCAACCTGCCCCCGCCACACTAAGTGCAGAAGACGAAGTCTTTCTCTCCCGGCTCCGCAGCGGGGAGACACTCACGGGGGGGGAGCGGGTTCTACCCACTTTGATCACTCCCCCACAGACAATCACCGCTCCTCCCTCCACTCTCTCGTTACCCGAGTGGTGGGAGCACCTGATCACCAACAACCCTGTCTTCCACAAAGAGACCCTGGCGCAGAAGCGGACCCAGGAGAAGAAGCAAGGCACCACGCAGCTCACGGAGAAGATACTCGGGATCATGGCCACGCTTGGTCTCTACGCGGGGATGTTCTATCTGATCTCCCTAACCGCAGGTACCACCGATCCCAAACCCGCTTTCTGGGGTATGCACGGTTTCCTAGTGGTGCTGCAGTGCCTGGTGCTCATGATTGCGATGCCGCTCCAGGCCGCTACCAGTATCACGTCTGAGCGTGAGAAAATGACCTGGAATGCGCTCCTGCTCTCGCGCAACTCGCCGCTCCAGATCCTGGTGGGAAAGATGGCGGCCACTCTCCGGCCCATCTCGCTTTTCTACGGGATGCTGCTGCCCGCACTCCTTATTACGTCGCTGGGCACCGGCATGGCTTGGACCAACTTTCTGGCCTCCCAAGTCTTGATCCTCGTCACCTCGCTGCTCAACGCGTCGGTCGCGACCTACTGCTCCCTGGTGAGCAAGAAAAGTCAGCAGGCTTCGGGCAATGCGGGCGGCTGGGTCATCGTGCCGCTTCTAGGGCTTCCTGGGCTAACCGCCATCACCTACGCGGCTCCAGCGCTCATGGCGAGCCTGCTGAACACCCGGTTTGACCCTGCTCCCTGGTTCCACTGGATAGCTTGGCTCATCAACCTCTTTAACCCAGCGGCGGGGATATTTTTCGCCCTCACTCAGGCTCCCCTTCTCAATAGCCTGCCCGCCTGGCTCTGGTTCTTCGTCCCAATTTTTTATCTCGTCGTTTCCTCGCTAACCATTCGTGCGCTCTGGAAGCGGATGCTGGATATCTTCTGGAAAACCCCCAAAGACCTCTCGGGCTAGCGCCGTGCATCCAGGCCGCGCCACTTGTAGGCATAAACGGCGCACCCAAGGCGCTATCCCCCAATCCGCCAGAGTATCAGCGGCGCGTCCGTGCCCTTTAGCATCGCGGTGAAGCGCTCACGGGGCAAGGCATCGGGGACGAAGCGTCGCAGCTCGTCGGGGAGGACGATATCACAGCCATGGCTCTGGCCCTGGATGCGACTGGCGAGATTCACGGTCTGGCCGAAGTAATCGAGCTGGCCGTTGGCGGTGACGGCGAGCGCGGGGCCACTGCACAGTCCGAGCTTCACGATCAGCGGCGCGGCCTCGCGCTGTATGGTGAGGGCTGCCTGTACGGCTCGCTCCGGGTCGGTAAACGCCGCCATCACCGAGTCGCCGATGGTCTTGACAATCCCCCCGCCGTGAGCTTCCAAAATTTTGGAGAGCTGCTCAAAGTGAGTCCGAACCGTGGCGTACGACGGCGCATCGCCGTGGGTGGCGTACATCTGAGTGGAGCCCTTCAGGTCAGTGAACAGAATCGTCACCTGCCGCACCACCAGCTCTTGCCCCGGAGCCAGCACCTCCGAGCCAAAGTGCTTCCGAAACTCCGAGAGCGCCGTCACCTGCGCCGCCGTCGCCGCGTCTTCTCGCCAGCCCAGATTCTCCAGCCGAAAGAGCACCGGGTAGGATGCCGTATTCTCCAGCACGACGGGCGCATTTTGCACAAGCCCGAGCTCCTGTGTCTCGCTTATTTGCGGAGAGCGAAGTCGGTAGGTTCCCGATGGCAGGCTTGTGGCGAGGGTTTCCGAAGTATTTGCGAGAACCTGCCACTGCATCACCACATGGCGCATTCTATGCGGGCCGCCGATGCAGTAGGTAGAGACGCCCGCCTCGGCTTTGCGCAGGGCGGGCGCGACGGAGAAACAGACTTCCACATCTTGATCAAAAGCGGGGCCAAAGGAAATATTGCACGATGCACAGTGCGCTTTATCGGGAGTGAGCGCGTCCAGCGTCTCCACCGACGGCCCCGCGCCACGACAGGCCGGGCAGAGCAAGCGCCAGTGCAGCTCCAGTGCCCCGGCACGCACGGCTTGTAGGCAGAGCTTCAGGACTTCTGTTCGGTCTAGCCTCCACCGATCGGCGAGCGCATACGGGCGAAAATCTACCACATCCTCGGGCGGTGAGAGCAACAGAAAGGCGATCAACCGCGCCACCTGCTCCCCCGTGAACCCGGCCTGCTCCAGACGCGCACGGGTTCGTTGCATCGCCACCCCATCAGGAGCACGGGGCGTGAGGCTACTGTGAGCATGAATCGGATACGGCGTGACTTGTCTGCCCTCCAGAAACGCCACAAAGCTGGTGCAGGCACGGAGCAGGCCGTTGACACTGCTCTGGACAATACGCTGCGCCAGGAATCTTCCTGCAACCCCACGTGGCTCAGCCTCCGACCAAGCCGTTAGCCGTGTTCCTGCCCCTTCGGTTTCGAGCTGCACTCCTACACGATAGACAGAGACCGGCCCGTTTTCGGGGAAGCGCTGCACCCACCAGAGCGACGGCTTCACCCAGCGATACGGCTCCTCGACATAACGAAGCGTGATCGGCCCAAACGTCGCCTGGCCCCGAAGCGACGAGCCCCCTTCAGGTCGCGGCGTGAAGGTGAACACCACCGATGGCAGCTTCAGCTCCCGATTCAGTCGCTCGGTATCCGAGAGCAGCTCCCAGAGCGCCTCCCGGGGAATCGAGAACAATAGGGTTTTCTCAGCGCGGATCACAGCGGCATTATAGCGGTATAATCGGCGCATGTACGTTGTTTGTGTCACCGTGTTGATTAAGCCCGGAAAGGGCGAGGCATTTCTGGAAGAGGCACGAAAGAACCACGAGGGCTCAGTGCAGGAGCCGGGCTGCCTACGCTTCGATGTTCTCCGACTTGCCACGCCCCCCGAAGACGGTCAACCCGAGGGTTTTTACCTCTACGAAGTCTACAAGACCGAGACCGACTTCAAGGCACACCAGCAGACCGCGCACTACTTCGCCTTCCGCGATGCCGTGGAGCCTCTTCAGCAGGAGCCTCGCAAGGGCATCCGCTACCACTCTGTCTACCCCGAAACCTGGAGCTAGAACAATGCAAACGCAACCACAACCGAAAAAGCCGCCCTATATCCGCCGTGGCTACCATGACCCCAATGGCACCGGGATCTTCTACATGGGCCGTGAGATCGCACTCGTCATGGGCCACGAAGCCGCAGACTGGCTGGATCGCCCCGAACGTGAAGAAGAAGAAGCCCCTACA
>NZ_JAYUPA010000036.1:0-2431 GCF_043760365.1 Armatimonas sp. | reverse complement strand
AGACAAAGGTCTCGATGGGCTGGTTCAGCTCCGTGATACACAGCGCACGGTCTACCGAAACGGGCTGGTTTTTAAGATCCTCTAGCTGCTTTTTGAGGCGGGCAGACTCCGGGCTTGCGGATGCGACCCTTGCCTGTCCCTCGGGGCCGTTGCTGGCATTGCTTGAGAGCAGGCGGCGGGGCGCTCTGAGGCCCTGACTTGGCCCTGACCAGGAGACGGCAAGCCCGATCCCAAAGCTATTCTGGAAGTACTCTAAGCGGATCGGAACGCGGCCCGCGTCAAGCCCTACGGTCTGGCTCTGCTCTTGGCCCTGGCCGTGAATTCCATCGTGCTTGATGACCTCCCTGCCATTCACCACTAAGCGGGAGCCATCGTCAGAGTCTAGGAAAAACGTGTAGCGCCCGTCTTTCGGGACGACAATCACTCCCTCAAAGACAAACCCGATGGCGTTGTCTCGATCACGAAGCGTGATATCAAAGCGCTTGCTGGGCACGGGGCCACTGCGCTCCGCCTTGAGTGTGTCAAAGTTCGGGAGCTTCTCAAACGTATCGCGGTAGTACTTGTAGGTCAGATCCTCCAGATCGCTGGCAGTACTGGGATCCGCGCTCGGCGTCGCGTTTTCGAGTTCCTTGAGCTTGATCTGAAGCGTGTCGAGCTTTTGCTTTTTCTCATCAAGGCGTTTCAGATAATCGGAGCGCTGCGCTTCGTTCTCAAAAATCGGCTTCTCATCGGTGGGACCGCCATTGCGGAAGTGGTTGACCCCATTAAAGAAGCTGACTAATTTATAGTAGTCTTTTTGCAGAATCGGGTCTATTTTATGGTTATGGCAGCGGGCGCAGTCAAACGTCAGCCCCATAAAGGTCTGCCCTACCGTGGTGACAATGTCATCTAAACCGTCGTAGCGCGCCTGCTCTCTATCGGTCGGCTCATCGTCCCAGATCCCCAGACGATAGAAGCCCGTGGCAAGTAAACCGTCGTTGCCACCATCAGGAAGCTCATCGCCCGCGAGCTGTTCTTTGACAAACCGATCGTAGGGCTTGTCGGCGTTGAAGCTACGGATCACATAATCTCTATAGCGCCAGACATTGGGCTTGGGGTTATCGCGCTCGTAGGAGTTCGTCTCGGCGTAGCGCATCAGGTCCAGCCACTGCCGCCCTGACTTTTCCCCGTAGTGCGGCGAGGCCAGAAGCGTATCCACGAGCTTTTCGTAGGCACCCGGCGCTTTGTCGGCCTCAAAGGCAGCTACTTCCTCGGGGGTGGGCGGCAGCCCTGTGAGGTCATAGCTCACACGCCGGATCAGCTCGCGACGGGTTGCCGTAGGGCTGGGCTTAAGATTTTTCTTTTCTAGTCGTGCTAGTACAAATGCATCAATAGGATTGCGGACCCAGTTCGCCCCCATGGGGCGGGGGATGGGGGGTAGGCTAACGGGCTGAAAAGCCCAGTGCGTCTTGCCCATCTCAAAGAGTGTTCCACCAACACCACCAGTCTGAGCGGCGGGCCAGTAGCCACCTTGCTTGGTCCAGTCCGCCATCACCGCAACTTCCGTGGGAGTTAAAGCATTGGTATTAAAGGGCATCTGCGGCTTGCCCCCCTCGCCCTTAATGCGCTGCATCACAACGGCGAGCTTATTGGCAGCCAGTGGCTTATCGAGCCGCAAGCCACCCGATGCAACCGCCTCGCCATGACAGCCCTCGCACTTTGCCAGCACGAGAGGCCGCACTTTAGACTCGAAGAAGGTCGTCTGTTCTGCCGTCAGTTTTTGCGGTGCTTGCTGCTGCCCTGCTGCCATTGCAGCCAGCCCGAGCGCACCGATTACTCCCAAGAATTGTTTCCGCATGGGTTCCTTAGCCTTTGTGAATCAGCGTATGGTACAACGAAAGTGTACCCTATCGCCATGAGTGAAACGCAGGATAACCTTCGCCAAACCGCCGCCGAGCTGACCGATACGGGGATTATCGGGGAGCGTACGCGAGAGCGGATTACCCACCGTCCTGCCGGTCCCGCAATGGTCTCGCGTGGGCTACGTGTGGCCGGGCTATCCGAGGCATTTGTCCCCTACCAGATGGTACGTACCCGCTGGCATCAAGGACAGCTTCTAGTGAGCTACAGCGGCGAGGGACTGGCGTGGGTGAAGGGTGAGTGGCTCCCCGTGCCCTCGGGTATGGCCTACCTCTCCCCGCCAGGTGTCCCGCATGCATTCCGTCCACGCTATCCGGAGACGCTCTGGGAGTTTGCTTGGGTGATTTTCACCCCCGACGCCGAGCTGCCCTGGCCTGAGCACTCCAGCCTGGTGAGCGCCGATCCCGAGCCTTTGCGGGATGCAATTTTAGGACTCTGGCGCGAGTCACGGGCGGCGGCGGAGGCGGCGCATCTGGCGGTATGGTCGGAGCTGACGCTGCTACAAGCACGGCGCTTGCTGCGTGGCGGTGCG
>NZ_JAYUPA010000035.1:0-2432 GCF_043760365.1 Armatimonas sp. | reverse complement strand
AGCTCGGCTCTCTCATGGCCGCTCCTGCTCTGCTGGGCGGACGGCTCTATCTTGCATCAACGAATGGATACTTTTATGCATTTTCAATCCAATAACATCATAACGGCGCCTAAGATCGGCGGTTTCTGGCTTGGCTGCCAGGCCTGGACATTCAATAAGCGCACCGTCGCGGAGGCGATTACGCTCACCGCAAAGGCCGGGGGCAAGACGATCGAGTTTTTCCCTGGGCAGAAGCTCGAAGCGGGGGGCGAGGGGCTTGGTCCCGACAACTCCGATGCGACGATTGCCAAGGTCAGGGACTGGTGTAAGCAGGCCGGGATTACGCCCGTGGCCTTTGGGGTCACTGGCTTTGCCCCCAACGAGGCCGATGCCCGCAAGCTCGCGACTTTTGCCAAGAAGCTAGGCATCCGCACAATTGTTACCGAGTCCGGAGCTGCGGAGCTCAAGGTGATGGAGCCATTTCTCAAAGAGATGGATCTCTATCTTGCAATTCACAACCACCCGCGCCAGTCCAAGAACCCTAACTACAAAGTCTGGGACCCCAAGTATGTTTTGGAGCTGGTTTCTTCGTTTGACACGCGCATCGGCTCCTGCGCCGACACCGGCCACTGGGTGCGCAGCGGCATCAAGCCCGTGGAGGCCCTCAAGATCCTCAAGGGCCGTATCCATGCTTCGCACTTAAAAGACCTCAACCAGTTCGGCGAGCCACACGGTCACGATGTCCCCTTTGGCACGGGAGTCAGCGATATTCCCGCGATTCTTGCGGAGTTCCGCAGACAGGGCTACCAGGGCCATCTCTCGATTGAGTACGAGATCAATGGCGATGGTCCCCTGGAAGATGTCGCTGCCTGTATTGGCTTCGTCCGCGGCTTGGGCGCTGGCAAGAAGTAAGTCGTCTACGTGGCGCCCCAGAGATTTCTGGGGCGCTTTTTTCTTGACCCCTTCCAAAAATGAAAATATCACAAAAAGAACTTGATCCTAAAACAAGACAGCAAGTGTTTGAGGCAATCTGGAATCGCATCAATGTCACCCACTTCGACACGGCTTTTGGGGGGGTGAGCTGGGCGGCAATGAAGAAAAAATATGCGCCGCTGGTTGCTAAAGTCAAAAACAATGCCGAGTTCTACGCACTGCTCACCCGACTGATCGGGGAGCTTAAGCAGAGCCATTTCGCCATCTTGCCCCCGGAAGCCTACAGCGTGAGCGAGGCAGTGGGTAAAGCGGCAAAGGGCGAGGGCGCAAGCGGGCTGACCGTGGGCCTGATTGACAGTCAGCCGATGGTTCTTGCCGTTGCCCAGAACTCCGCAGGACAGGCGGCGGGCATACTGCCTGGTGCGATTCTTGAAGCCGTGGACGGCAAGCCACTCCTGCAAGTTCTTGCACGACTCACAGCGGAGCAGAAGACGGCGGGGTATCTGGCACGGGTGCTGCTCACACGCGCACTGGGTGGCGATGAAGGCCAGAAGCGAGCACTACGTCTGCGTGAGCCTGATGGCAGTGTCCACGAGGTGGGACTCACTCTGGGAGTCGGGCCAAAGAAGCGCGACGATGTTCTTCCCGGCTTCCCGCCTTTCCCGGCGGAGCTGGAGACCCGGCGGCTGGAGAACAATATCGGCTACGTGCGTTTCTCGCTGTTCACCGCGCTGCTAATGGACGACCTCAGGAAAGCTTTCAAGGAAGTGGCCGATGCCCCCGGCATGATTATTGACCTGCGCGGAAACCCGGGAGGGCTGGGGCCGGTGACCTACGCGATTGCGGGGATGCTGAGCCAGAAACCCGGCACGCTGGGAACCATGACGATGCGCCGGGCAACGGTTCAGTTTCCCATACTTCCCCAAGCACCGCGGTATGCCGGGCCTGTCGTGGTGCTCACCGATGAGCTCTCAGCGTCGTGCTCGGAGATTTTAGCGGGCGGCTTACAGGAGCTAAAACGCGCCGTGGTGATTGGGCGCAAGACCGCGGGGATGGTGTTGCCCTCCGCCGTGGACAAGCTCCCCGGTGGTGTGCGGCTCCAGTATGCCTTCGCGGACTTCAAAACCCCCCGAGGGGTACTTCTGGAGGGTAAGGGAGTGATCCCTGATATTGCCGTCCCTCTCACGCAATCGTCACTGCGCCAGCTGGGCGACCCGGATATCGCGGCGGCACTGGCTTACTTTCGAACTCAAACGGAGAAAAAATAGATGAATCGCTACGGATTTTTGCTACTTGCAGCACTCTGCATCACCCCGGTTATGGCACAGGGCCCCAAGCCAACCGGGGCTTCTCTTATGGACAAGTACGTTGCCTCGATTGGCGGAGCGGCGTGGCTGAAGGTACAAAACTTCACGGCAAAAGGGACAATCTCGATCCCGGCACAGAGCATCACCGGAACGGTGGAAGTGTTTGCAAAAGCGCCGAACCAGTTCGCGATGAAGCAGAATATTAAGGGAGTG